>NZ_CP010049.1:154788-309576 GCF_000973545.1 Blochmannia endosymbiont of Camponotus (Colobopsis) obliquus
ACAAAAATAGTTGTATTTTAGTATTGGAAGTCCTTGGTTATGATACATTATTAATATAGATATAGCATCAGCATTTTTTAGATATTTTGTATGAAAAATTGTGTCAGCGGATAATGGGCCTATAAGATTGTGTCCTTGAGAACGTAATAGGTTTAAAGATAGTATTATAATTTCTATTTCTTTTGTTCCTATATAACCATTTTCTTCAGCGTGAGAATTTAAACCACAAACATAAATAGTAGGGTGTGGAATATTAAAGTATTTCTTTAAATTTTTTATTAAAATAAGTATGGTGTCGTTAATGAGTTGTTTAGTAATTTTTTTGGTACTTCAAGTATTGGTATATGAGTCATGGCTATAGCAATGCGTAATTTTTTATTAAGAAACATCATGATTACTTTTTTATTTCCACTGTTTTTTGCTAAAAATTCTGTACGTCCTTTAAATGGTATATCGGTATCATTAATAATGACTGTGTGCATAGAACCAGTTATCATTGCTGAAAATTCATCTTTTAAACAATCTTTGCAAGCGCGATTGAGTGTTTTTAATATAATAAAAAATATTTGCTATTTGCAGGATTTAGTATGCCGTTTGTTACTGTGCTTTGGGTATTTATATGTAGTATATTGTGATTTTTTAGCATGATAGAGATTAGGTGAGACTTTTTTTTGATAGGGGTGTAATTTTCTTGGTAATCTTAATTGTTTCGTACAGTCTTTTATGAGATTTTTGTCACTACATACAACTAGTTTAACTGGCTAAGTTTTTTGTGTTAATATAATGACGACATCGGGACCGATTCCCGCAAGTTTTCCAAGGGAAATTATAATACGTTTTTTATTTTTATGCATTGTTGTTATTTATGTTGTTTTTTAAAACTTTAATATAAGCATGAGAGCGTAGTTCTTGGAACCAATTTTGCATTTCTTTAATAAATTTATTGTAATATAGAAGGTTATGAGCATAATTTTTTTGTATAGATGTAATGTTCATCACTTGATGAATATCAAGTATTTTAATTAAATGCCAACCATAATGGGTATGTATGGGTTCACTAATTTCGTCTTGTTTTAAAGACATTAATGCAATTCTAATTTCTGGATCAAAATCTTCTATATTGTTTGTATTTATTTCTTCGTTTTGTTTTTCTAAGTTGTAATATTTTGAAATTTGTTTAATAGCGATGTTAAAATCAATCTCTTTGTTTTTTATCTTTTGAGCAATATTTTTTAATAATATATATGTTTGTTGGTCGTTTTTGACTAATGAATTTTTTAAAAAAATTTGTTTTGTGTAGATTTCTGTTCCGAAAAATTTTTGATTGTCAATGTATACATTGTTAATTTTTAAAATGTAAAAACCATTGTCAAAGTTTATGGGGCCAATAGTATTGCCTTGATTAATTTCTATTATTTTTTTTGCTATGGTAGTTGGTAAATTTTTTAGTTTTCCTTTGATTGTATTGTTTGTTATTAAGATTTTATTATTAGTATTGTTATGTTTAATATTTTTTTCATTATAATTTGTGATAATATCTGTGATATTTGCTCCTTTGTTGATTGTGTTCACTAAATTCGTGGCTATTATTTTAGCTTTGTTTTTGTATTTTTGGTCAATATTTTTAGGCAACATGATTTCTATATAATTTAATTTAAATATAGCATTGTTTTGAACATATGTAGCTATTTTTTTTGTTAATTTATTTATTTCATCCGGAAATATGTAAATACGTTGCTGTATTTCATGGTTACGTATTTCTGAAATAATTATTTCTTTACGTATTTGTGATTTATAAGTATTATAATTTATGTGATTTTTAGATAAGTATCGATAAAGTTGTTCAGTGGTTAAGTGATGTTGTATTGCAATATCATCGATAATTTTGTTAAGATAAGAATCGTCTATTGTAATATTTAAGTTATGTGCCATTTGTATTATTAATTCATTCATGATTAGTTGATCAATAAGATTTGTATATGGCGTTTGTTTTGTTTGCAATTTTTGATCAAAAGCAAAATTGTTATATTTCATTAATTTTAGTGCACGAGTGATATCGCTTGTTAAAATAATGTTGTCATTAACTATGGCGATTATTTCATCACTTATCATTGATGCTGTAATGTTGTTATGAATAAGTAATGTGAAAATTAAAATAAAAAATTTTTTGTTCATCATTTAAATTTTATTTATGTATTTAATGTAGATTGTTTTGGATTATTTATATCGTATTCTTATTGTTATTTTTTGCATTATGTAGTGTAAAATTGAATGAAATTTTATTATCGTATGTATTATTTTTTATAGTGTTATTTTTATTGATATAAGTATTAATTTTCCTTTCATAGTTTATATCTGCTGTCCAGCAGTGCGTTGTATATTTTATACTTGTCAAGTAAGTAACTGGATGGTTTTGTCTTATCGCATAAATATATTTACTATTTAAAGATAAATTTCTTTTTAATGGCCATGTTCCTATAATTTTTATTTGATTGTTATTTTGTTGATGTGTAGGTATTTTATTGTTTAATAGTATTTTTTTAAGGTATTGCATATTAGTATAGTTCCAGATTAATTGAAGTATGTGATTGTTATTTTTTTTATATTCTAAAATGCTTTCATTTGCTGTTATATAATTAAAATTAGAGTTATATTGAATATTGTGTATTATATTGTATTTATTATTAATGTACCAATGGCTATTGATAATCCATATCATGCTGCCAGTTTTTCCATATTTGTCTAAAAAGTTATTGGCATCTCCTGTGCGAGATTTAGAAAAACAATATATTTGTCCTCCAGAAGTTTTTAGTATTTCTTTTTCTTTATTTTTATTATAAATATGCATAGTTATTGTGTTAGTTAATTGATTAGCAGATGGAATGCGGTCTGGTCCGTTGTAACATGAGTCTCTAAATAATTCGATACAATCTATTGGAGACATTATAGAAGAATCATATATACCGATATGTTTTTGGTTATAATATGGTATATATAAATATTGGATATGTGGTTCCAGTATTTGATAGTAGTGGTGTTTGTTTTTATTATTTTTTATTAGTTTTGTTTTACCTTCAATTTTAAATTGAGGTATAACGCGAGTTATAGTGGGTTTTAGTTTGTTAGTATTTTGTTTATTAGTATTATAATGGTCTATTTTGCTTTGTTGATAGTGTGTTATTTGTAGTTTATATTCTGTATTTATGCGACCGAAACAATTATTAATAGGTATTTTTATGAGCGGTTCTATATGTAATCTAATAGTTTCGGGGTATATATGATTTGTATTTACGAAATGTGTTATTTGGTTTGATATTTGTATTTTAGTTAATCGATAATCAAATTGGCAAATGTTTATGTCTAGTTGTGGTAATGCTTGATAAATATTGTTATTACTATTTTTGTTATGTATATCAAATTTTTTTATTGATAGTGCAGCATGTAAGTTATGATTATCATAGTTTATCCATAATTTTTGAGTGTTGTAATTATTGTTAGTATTCATGTATTTATTAGATATGTGCATATGATAATTACTAGTTTTAGTATAGTCGCTATTGAAGTGGCATTGATTATTAATTATTCCCCTGCATTTCCAATATAAATGCCAATAATTTATTGCATGTGTGAAGATTTTTTGATGTTGTTTATAGTAAAAATTATTCTTGTGTAGTATATTAAATTTTATTACATTTGTTCCGAAAGGACCATCATAGTTCAGTTTAGTATATAGTTGCATGCCTTGTTTGTTGTCATAATTTGGTGAAATTGTGACATTAGAATAAGCATTGATGTTTAGGATATAGGGTAAATTAAATCCAAAACCACATTGGTTACTGTATTGAATTTTAGGCGATAAAAATCTTGATTTATTTTTGTTATTTATAGAAAAAGTTAAGTATGGGATGAATAAGACAGGTATATTTCCTATATTGAAATACGCGTGCCAAATATCTATTATTTCTTTTTTATCATCATAAATTAATTCTGATCCTTGTATGCTCCAGTGTTTTTTTTTTGGTATACAAAAGCTAAAATTTCCTTTTTTTAATATGATATAACGGTGATTATTTCTTTGCATGATAAAATGTGCATTACCATAGCCTTGTTGTTTTAAAAATTGGTATGTTCCGTGGTAAATGTCAAGATTTTTATTATTGATATTTGATATGACTTGATTTCCTTGTAATGCAATTTTACCATTGTTATAATGTACGTTGCCATTTGCAGTTAGTAAATTTATTTTTTTATCTTTTGATTGTTTGTATATATTAATTTCATTGGCACTAAGTATAATATCGCTTTGTTTTATTGTAACATTGCCAGTAAATTTTATTTTGTTGTTATTATATAATTCTACTTTATCAGATTTAATACACATTAAAATTTGTTTAAAGTTTTGTGTATTTTGTGTATTTGATATCTTATTTTTATTTTTTGTTTTTTGTAATGTTGTATTTAATGAGTTGGCTAATACGCATTGATTACATAGTATTATGCAAATTAAATTTATTAGTAGTTGTAAAGCGCAGTATTTTATAAAATTATGTTTATACATGTTATGTTAATCATTTATTTTTTTGCGAGTATGAATTAATGCGTATAATGTATATTAGTTATAGTACGTTTTGCATCGTTTAGACTGTAATATATTGCGTGTTTTTGTAAATTTATCTTCATATTTTTTTGATTTTTGTCAAATTGGATATTAATAATAAATGGTATTAATAGTGCAAGTACATATGTTATTGCCTTTTTATAATTAATTGTTTTTAGTTTTTAAAATATGACAATATAAGTTATTGTTATGATGTGATATTACAAAGATAGTATTTTCATTATTTATTTTCTATCAGGGATATGTATTTGATTGATTTTTTATGATTTTATTGTTTATGCATTTTATTTTCATTATTAATGATAAAACAGTATGATTTCCTTTAATAAGGAAATTTGTAGCGTGTGGCATTGAATGAGTGAAATTTGAAAAAATTATGAATGTTTGATATATCGTAGGTTTTTTGATAATCGTAACAATCAGGTTAACAATTTTTTCATATATTTTCCTATATTTTTTACGTTAACATATTGACAAAATTTGTCTAGTGATGCATACATGAATTTCTTTAGTTACAGCTTTAAATATAGTTAATTGAGGAAGGTAGTATATGAAGGTACTACATATATTAAGATGTTTTTTATTTGTAGATATATGTATTATCAATAACAAAATTAGATAGTTTATTATATTGATTTATCTTTGTTATTTTATTTTTTATTAAAAATTTTAAAAAGGTTGGCATTTTAATTTATTGTACAAATAACCAGTCATGAATCGACAAATTATTATTTTTGATACCACTTTGCGTGATGGCGAACAAGCATTATCAATCACTTTAAATACAAAAAAAAAATTAAGAATAGCTTTAGCTTTAGAAAAATTAGGAGTAGATGTTATTGAACTTGGTTTTCCCATTTCCTCTCCAGAAGAATTTAGATCTGTGCAGACTATAGCTAAACAAATAAAAAATTGTTGGGTTTGTGCTATTGCACGTTGTATAGATAAAGATATAGATGTTGCTGCAGAAGCATTGCAAGTAGCAAAAAATTTTCGTATTCATGTTTTTTTGGCAACTTCTACTCTACATATTAAATCTAAATTAAAAAAAAATTTTTCTCAAATTATGGAAATGGCCATTCATTCAGTAAAATATGCGAGAAAATATACTGATGATGTGGAGTTTTCTTGTGAAGATGCAGGTCGTACTTCTATTGATAATTTATGTCGTATTGTAGAAGCCACAATTAATGCTGGAGCTCGTACCATTAATATTCCAGATACAGTAGGATATACTACTCCTCATCAATTTAGTGAAATTATTACTTCATTGTATGAACGTGTACCTAGTATTGATAAGGCTATTATTTCAGTACATTGTCATGATGATTTAGGTATGGCAGTTGGCAATTCTATTGCTGCAATACAAGCTGGAGCTCGTCAAGTAGAAGGTACTTTAAATGGTATCGGTGAACGTGCAGGAAATACTGCATTGGAGGAAGTAATAATGGCGATTAAAATTAGGCAAGATTTGCTTGGAGTTTATACTAATATTCGTCATAAAGAAATTTACCATACTAGTAAGGTAGTAAGTCAATTATGTAATGTGCCTATCTCGCCTAATAAGGCAATAGTTGGGTCAAATGCTTTTTCACATTCTTCTGGAATTCATCAAGATGGTATATTAAAAAACCGTCAAAATTATGAAATTATTGTTCCGGAAAGTATTGGTCGCCCAGAAGTTAAATTACATCTTACATCTAGATCTGGAAGGGCTGCATTGAAGCATTATATGCAACTAATGGGTTATTTAGATGATGATTATGATCTGGACATATTATATAAGATGTTTCTTAAGTTGGCTGATAAGAAGGGCCAAGTATTTGATTATGATCTTGAATTGCTAATTTTTGTTAGTACTTACGGAGAAATACCAAAGTATTTTTGTTTAAAAAAATTTAATGTTCAATACAGTTCTATTGGTATTATTACTGCGGCACTTGAGTTAATTTGTGGAAATGCAATTTGCGCTGATGCTGCAGTTGGTGTTACGTCGATACACGCAATTTATAAAGTATTAACTCGAATTACTAATATTAACACTATTTTAAACAAATATGAATTTTTTATCAAATATCATGATAGTAAAATTTTTGTAAAAACAAATATTATCATGGAGTTTGAGGGTCGTCATTTTTATGGTACCTCTTCTGCTGAGGAAGTTATAGAATCTTGTGTAAAAGCTATGATAAATATTTTTAATGATATTTGGCGTGCTTGTCAAATTAAGGTTAAATTATGTAAATTACATAAAATGTAATTAGTTACTATTTTATTTATGTTTTTATTTAATATATTAAAAATGAAATATAATTATGAATAAAGTTTATCGTATAGCAGTTTTGCCTGGAGACGGTATTGGTCCTGAAATAATTGCACAAGCTTATAAAGTAATTAATAAGATATGTAAGAAATTTAAAATACATATTTTCACTAGTGAGCATAAAGTAGGTGGTATTGCTATTGACAATTATGGCACTCCATTGCCAAGTGATACTTTATTGTGTTGTGAAAAAGCTGATGCTATTTTACTGGGTGCTGTGGGTGGTCCTAAATGGGAGAAATTACCATACGCTCAACAACCAGAATGTGGTGCGTTATTAAAGTTACGTAAACATTTTAATTTATTTGTCAATTTACGCCCAGTTCATCTGCGTTCTAGTTTACGTAGATTTTCTCCACTACGCAAAGATATTGTAATGCGTGGTTTTGATATTTTATTTGTTCGGGAATTAGTTGGTGGAATATATTTTGGTATGCCAAAAGGACGTAGGGGTGTGGGTATGGATGAATGTGCATTTGATACAGAAATTTATTATCGTTTCGAAATAGAACGTATTGCTCATATGGCATTTCAGTTAGCTCGCAACCGTTCTCATCACGTTACTTCTGTTGACAAAGCTAATGTATTACATAGTTCTATTTTTTGGCGTGAAGTGGTTATTGAAGTATCGAAGAATTACTCGGATGTAGTTCTTACACATTTATTGATAGATGCTGCTACTATGCATTTAATTAGTCATCCATCCAATTTTGATGTTGTATTATGTTCTAATTTATTTGGAGATATTTTATCTGATGAATGTGCTATGATTAGTGGTTCTATAGGTATGTTACCTTCTGCTAGTCTTAATGAAAAAGGTTTTGGTCTTTATGAGCCAGCTGGGGGATCAGCTCCGGATATTGCAGGTAAAAACATGGCTAATCCAATTGCACAGATTCTTTCTGTTGCGTTATTGTTGCGTCATAGTTTACAATTAGATATTGCCGCAGATGTTATTGAAGACGCGGTATATAAATCATTAAAATTAGGATATGGGACTGTAGATTTGGTAGGTAATATAAAACATGTGGTGAGTACTGATGGGATGGGTGATATAATATCCAGTTTTATTTGTTAAAATTTTGAGTTGTATATATAAAATGCAAAAATCTTTATATCAAAAATTATATGATGCACATGTAGTGCATGAGTTTGAAGATAAAACGTCATTGTTGTATATTGATCGTCATTTAATTCATGAAGTTACTTCGCCTCAAGCTTTTGATGGTTTACGAGCACAAGGTCGTGTTGTTAGACAACCCACCAAAACATTTGCTACTATGGATCATAATGTTTCAACTTTAACTAATGATATTACTGCGTCCGGTGATACAGCAAAAATCCAATTACAGCAATTAATTAAAAATTGTAAGGAATTTGGTATTAGATTATATGATATTACTCATCCATATCAAGGAATAGTGCATGTTATCGGTCCTGAGCAAGGAATTACATTACCTGGCATGACCGTTGTTTGTGGAGACTCTCATACTTCTACACATGGGGCATTTGGAGCATTATCGTTTGGGATAGGTACCTCAGAAATAGAACATGTGTTAGTTACTCAAACTCTTAAACAAACTCGAGCTAAAATAATGAAGATAGAGATTTTGGGTAAGGTGATGCCATGGATAACAGCTAAGGATATTATATTATCGGTTATTGGTAAAACGGGAGTACATGGAGGATCTGGTTATGTAGTAGAATTTTGCGGCGAAGTTGTTAAAAATCTTAGTATGGAAGGACGTATGACTTTGTGTAATATGGCGATTGAAATGGGTGCCAAGGCTGGTTTAATAGCTCCAGATGATGTTACTTATAATTATTTATGTAATCGTACATTTGCACCGAAAGATGATCTTTGGCAACAAGCAATGTTATATTGGAATACATTGAAGACGGATTTTGGTACTTATTTTGATAAAGAATTTACTTTAGATGTATCAAATATAGCTCCTCAGGTTACTTGGGGTACTAATCCAAGCCATGTAATTGCAATAGATCAATTAATTCCATCTTTGGAATCATTTCAAGATTCTGTGGAACGTAATTCTGCTATTCAAGCACTATCTTATATGGATTTAAAACCATATACCTCTTTAATAAATGTATCAATTGATAAAGTTTTTATCGGTTCTTGTACTAATTCACGTATTGAGGATTTACGTGCAGCTGCTTCTGTAGTCTGTGGTCATCGGGTAGCTCGTGGTGTAAATGCAATTGTGGTGCCTGGTTCTCGTCCAGTAAAAAAACAAGCAGAACAAGAAGGTTTAGATCAAATATTTATAGATGCAGGATTTGAATGGCGTTTGCCTGGTTGTTCAATGTGTCTGGCGATGAATAATGATCGTCTTAGTTTTGGAGAACGGTGTGCTTCTACCAGTAATCGTAATTTTGAAGGTAGACAAGGTTATGGGGGTCGTACTCATTTAGTAAGTCCTGTAATGGCGGCAGCGGCAGCAATTGCTGGCTGTTTTATTGATGTACGTGAAATGTGATGTGATATTAATAATGATTAATTTTATTCAACATAAAGGTATTGCAGTGCCTTTAGATATTGCTAATATAGACACTGATGCTATTATTTCGAAACAATTTTTACAAAAAATTACTCGTGATAATTTTGGGCAATATTTATTTAGTAATTGGCGGTTTCTTGATCCATTGTGTAAACAATTAAATTATAATTTTGTTTTAAATAATCCAAATTATCAAAATGCTAGTATTTTGGTAACAAGAGAAAATTTTGGTTGTGGTTCTTCTCGTGAGCACGCAGTGTGGGCTTTAATTGATTATGGTTTTCGAGTAATACTTGCCCCTAGTTTTGCCGATATTTTTTATACTAATAGTATTAATAATCGATTATTACTTATTAGTTTATCTGAGTTGGAGATAGATAAGTTATTTAAAAAAATATATTCTCAGCAAAAAAATACTTTTTTAACTATTGATTTACAGGAACAAAAAATTTATGTTGAAGAGGAAGTGTATTTGTTTAATATAGATGATTTTTATCGCGATTGCATGATATATAATCTTGACCATATCGGGTGGACATTAACTTATAAATCTGATATTAAAGAATATGAACAAAATCAGTTGGCTTTTTTGGAATAATTATTTTTTTTATTTTTTTATATTTGCGTATATTACAAATTTTTATTAGTGTATTAAATTTGTTAGTTAAGATGATTCATGATTAGTGTGGATTGTGAATTTTTATGTGTAAATTGTATTTTAAATTTTATATGATTTTTTTATCATTATGAATAATTTGTGTGAACATATTGCTGTTTTGTCAAAAGAAGTGATAAGAGAATTGAATATTCAAAAATCTGGCTTATATTGTGATGCGACTTTTGGTGGAGGGGGGCATGCTAAAGAAATTTTGTCTAGATTGAATAAATTTGGTCGATTGTTAGTCATTGATTGTGATTTGGAAGCTATAAAAATTGCTCGAAATCTTGCGTTACAAGATAACAGATTATTAGTTATGCATGGTTTTTTTTCTAAAATTGTAACATTTGCATCACAGTTAAATCTTTTAGGTCGTGTTAATGGTATATTACTAGATCTTGGTGTTTCTTCTTTACAAATAGAAAATTCACAACGAGGCTTTTCATTTATGCGTAATGAACCGTTAGATATGCGTATGAATAATACTTGTGGTCAATCTGCTTCTGAGTGGTTGGCAAAGGCTTCTGTGCAAGAAATTACATGGGTGTTAAGGACATTAGGTGAAGAAAAATTTGCTCTAAGAATTGCTAAAAATATAGTACAGCAAAGACAATGGAAATCTATAGATACTACTCAAGAATTAGTATCATTGGTTTTAGATGTTGTGCCGCGTTTTTTTGATAGACACAAACATCCTTTGACTAAGACTTTTCGAGCAATTAGGATGCATGTTAATCGAGAATTGGAAGAAATCATTCAGGTATTAGAGGGTTCGTTAATGGTTTTATCTTCGGGTGGAAAATTATTAGTCATTAGTTTTCATTCCGGGGAAGATAGAATAGTAAAAAATTTTATGCGTAAATATAGTTTGCGTCGTAGTTTGATTGTAAATAATTTTCCATTAATTAAAGTGCAAGATGCTATGTGTTGTTTTAGTCAATATAAACTTTGTAATGTTAGTAGGATATTTCCTTCGCATCAGGAAAAAAAAAATAACCCACGAGCACGTAGTGCAGTGATGCGTATTGCTGAAAAATTGTAATACACAATGTTATATGAACGATATGATTTAGTTAAAATTATTAAGAGTGATTTATTTTTTTATGGAAAATATTCATTAATTTTATTAGTTTTAATAGAAATAGTTTCGTTGTTAATTGTATTAACAACTTATCAAACTAAACAGTTAATAATGGATCAAGAACAGATAATGTTAGAAAAAGAAGCATTAGATATAGAGTATCGACATTTGATTATTGAAGAAAACGTTTTAGGTAATAATAATAGGGTTGAACATATCGCGCTGAACGATTTGCAGATGCAGTATATTAATCCGGCATCAGAAAATATTTGCATTATGCCGTAATATAATAAGTTGTTTTGTTAAAAAAATAAGTTAATTTTTAGTGATGAAAGGGAAGATGTTTAGATATGTAAAAAAAAATATAGTTCGTCGTATGTTTTTTATATATGTTTTTATTTTTTTTTCAATGTGTATTTTGGTATTAAGAACAGCTTATTTACAATTAATTATTCCTAATGAATTAGTACGAGAAGGTGATTTACGTTCCTTGCGTATGCAAAGAATTTCTATGACTCGCGGCATGGTAGTCGATCGTGAAGGACGTCCATTAGCAGTAAGCGTTCCAGTTTATGCAATTTGGGCTGATCCTAAAGAGATTGGCCGACATAATATTGTTATTAACAATGATGAGCGTTGGAAGGCTTTATCCGAAGTATTATCTTTATCTTTAGATCAATTGTTGATTCGTATTCATTCGAATATAAAAGGACGTTTTGTTTATTTAGCTCGTCAAGTGGATCCATCTATTAGTGAATATATACTTAAGCTTCGATTACCTGGCATTTATTTACGTCAAGAATCTAGGCGTTACTATCCTTCTGGATGTGTTTCAGCTCATATAGTTGGTATAACTGATATAGATGGTCGAGGTATTGAGGGTATTGAAAAAAGTTTTGATGCTTATCTTACAGGATATCCTGGTGCAAGAATCATCCGTAAAGATCGTTTTGGTAGGGTTATTGAAAATGTTTTGTCTATAGATAGTCAGGATTCGCGGAATATAGTGCTAAGCATAGATGAACGCTTACAGACCTTGGTTTATCGTGAGTTAAATAATGCAGTGATTAATAATAAAGCGCAATCTGGTTCTGCAATTTTAGTAGATATCAATACCGGTGAAATATTAGCAATGGTTAATATTCCGTCTTATAATCCTAATAGTTTATCTACTGCTGCATTATCTTCAATGCGTAATAGTGCAATTACTGATCTTTTTGAACCTGGATCTACTATAAAACCAATAGTTATAATATCTGCTTTAGAACATGGTGTGATAAATGAAAATAGTATAATAAATACAGAACCTTATGTAATCAATGGGCATATGATTAAAGATGTGGTGCATTATAATAAATTAACCGTAGCAGAGGTATTACAAAAATCAAGTAATGTTGGGGTATCTAGGATAGCCTTGTCAATGCCATCAAATGTATTGATGAATGCTTATTCAAAGTTTGGTATCGGTAAATCTACTAATTTAGGTTTAGTTGGAGAGAGTAATGGTATATATCCAAGTGATCAACGATGGTCCAGTGTCGAGCGAGCTATTTTTTCTTATGGGTATGGATTTATGGTTACGCCATTACAATTAGTTAGAGTATATGCAACTATTGGTAGTATGGGTGTTTTTCGTCCACTTTCTATTTTAAAAGTGGACGAACCTGTTATTGGTGAGCGATTATTTCCCTCGTCTATAGTGCGCAGTGTTATATATATGATGGAAAATATAGCATTGCCTGGTGGTACTGGTGCTAAAGCTGCCGTTAAAGGATATCGTATTGCTATTAAAACAGGTACTGCTAAAAAAGTTGGTTATAATGGTAAGTATATTAATAAGTATATTGCATATACCGCTGGTGTTGCTCCAGCCAGTCATCCACGATTTGCTTTAGTAGTAATTGTTAATGAACCGCATAATAATAAATATTATGGAGGGTTAGTATCAGCGCCAGTGTTTAGTGCTATTATGAGTAGTGTTTTACGTATGATGAATGTTGAACCGGATGGTCTTAGTATATATTAAACATAATATAAATTTTATAAAAGGGTGGAAAAATGAATAACTGTAGTTTGCAGTATTTATTAGCTCCTTGGATTATGGATATACCAAATTCTTTTTTTAAAGATATGGTAACAGATAGTCGTGATGTATCTTGTAACGATTTGTTTGTGGCTTTAGAAGGCCATCGGACAAATGGATATTTTTATATTTCTGATGCACTTGCTCAGGGAGCAAGTGCTATAATTGCACAATGTAACAATCGGTTTTTTGATAAAGGTATTTTTAATTATAGAGGTATTCCTATTGTTTATATAAATCAATTACAACAATATTTATCTGCAATAGCGGGGCGTTTTTTTAATCATCCATCTAAATTTTTTCGTTTAGTTGGAGTTACAGGTACTAATGGTAAAACTACTATTACTCACTTATTATCTAATTGGGTTTTTTTATTAAATGAAATAAGTGCTGTTATGGGGACAATAGGTAATGGGATAATTGGGAATATTTGTCCTTCTAAAAATACAACTTGTTCAGCAATTGAGATTCAAAAGATGTTAGCACAATTTAGAAAGCAAGGGGTCACTTTTGTTGCAATTGAAGTTTCTTCACATGGATTAGCAGAGGATCGTGTTAAAGATTTATGTTTTGACGCTGCAGTGTTTACTAATTTAACTCAAGATCATTTAGATTATCATGGTAATATGTTCAATTATGAATTAGTAAAATGGCAATTGTTTAGTGTGTTAAAAGCTAAAGAATTTGTTATTAATTGCGATGATACAGTAGGTAGAAAATGGTTATTAAAGTTACCTCATGCTGTAGCGGTATCAATATTAGGTAATTTTCCTTGTGATCATTGGTCGGGTAGGTGGTTACGTGTTATTAAAGCGCATTATTATTCGGATCATACTAAAATTATTTTTGATTCCAGTTGGGGGCATGGGCTGATTAATACTCAATTGGTAGGAACATTTAATGTTAGTAATTTGTTGTTAGCAATGGCTACGTTATTAGTATTAAAGTATCCTTTATCTTTATTATTAAGTACGGTAGTAAAATTACAAAATGTTTGTGGTCGCATGGAAGTTTTTCGTGTTATTAATTATCCAATAATAATAGTGGATTATGCTCATAATCCTGGTGCTTTAAAACAATCTTTGTTAACTTCAAGATTATATTCTCGTGGCAAATTGTGTTGTGTTTTTGGTTGTGGTGGTGATAGAGATAAGGCAAAACGTTCGTTGATGGGAGTTATTGCGGAACGTTATGCTGATAATATTATAATTACTAATGATAATCCTCGTAATGAAAATCCGCAGGATATCATAGATGATATTAAGAAAACAATATTGGACAAAACAAATGTTAAAGTAATAACTTCTCGTAGTGAAGCAATAGATGTTGCTATTCGTCAATGTTCGCCGGATGATTTGGTGTTAATATCTGGCAAGGGTCATGAAGATTATCAATTGGTTGGAAATAAACGACTAAATTATTCTGATTTAATTACTGTAAAAAAGATTTTAGGTATGGTGTAAATGATTCCATTTTCTTTATCAAGCGTTGCCTCTTTTTTGCATGCTAAATTAATAAATACAGATCAAATGATTAATACAATAAGTATTGATTCGCGTATTATTGGTGATAAATGTTTATTTGTAGCATTAAAAGGTTCTCGTTTTGATTCACATGATTTTGTAATTCAAGCAATTAATAAAGGTGCTAAAGCATTGTTAGTTAATTATTATTTGCCATTAAATATTTCTCAATTAGTAGTTTCTAACACTCGTGATGCTTTAGGTCAATTAGGATTTTGGGTACGGCATCAAGTAACAACACGGGTTATAGCTATTACCGGTTCAATTGGTAAAACTTCTGTTAAGGAAATGACATATGCTATTTTATGCAATAATGGTAAAACAATTGCGACATATGGTAATTTTAATAATGATATTGGAGTATCCTTAACATTATTACGTTTAAGTAATCAAGATGATTTTGCAGTAATTGAGTTAGGTACTAGTTCTTTTGGGGAAATTGCTAAAACAGTTAAGTTAGTTCGACCTGAAATTGCGTTAATTAATAATATATCTTATGCACATTTATCTGCATTTCGTTCTTTGTTAGGGGTAGCACAAGCTAAAGGAGAGATTTTAAGTGGCTTGCCTACCGGTTATGGTAGATGTATTATCAATGCTGATAGTCATAATTGGTTGTTATGGCGTGATTTATTACATTATAAATTAGTATGGCGTTTTTCATTAAGAGCTATGTATAAGGTTGATTTTTTTGCTACTAATATTGTTTGTAATAATAATGGAGTACGTTTTACTTTTCATACTCCTCAAGGTAAATGTAATATATCATTGCCGTTATTGGGTTATCATAATGTTGCGAATGCTTTAGCTGCTGGTGCATTAGCAATGTCGGTAGGTATATCTTTATTAGATATAAGCATTGCTTTTAAGTCAGTAAAATTGTTGCCAGGTAGGTTATATCCAATTGTTTTATCGCCTTACAAGGTATTATTAGATGATAGTTATAATTCCAATATTGGCTCTATGATGGCTGCTATTCAAGTATTAAAGGTAATGCCTGGATATCGTGTAATGGTGGTCAGTGATATGATGGAATTAGGTACTAACAGAGAGGGGATGATGTACCATAGTTATATTGGTAAAATTATAGCTATGAGTAATATAGATGTAGTTTTAAGTATTGGTTATCTCAGTTTTTTTCTTAGTAAGGCAAGTGGTTGTGGTAAACATTTTTATGATCGAAAATTACTTGTTATTTATCTTATGCGTTTATTAATGAATTATGAAGTTATTACTGTATTAGTTAAAGGGTCTCGAGTTTTTGCAATGGACAATATCGTCAAGGAGTTACAGGAGACATGGCTGTGTTATTATTAATCATTGAAAATTTGTTAAATTTTCATGATGAACAGCATAGTTTAATATTTCGTATTATTGCTAGTTTTTTTATATCTTTGGTTATTTCTTTTTTATTAGTACCGAGATTAATAGTTTGGTTTCGTAAAATAGAGATTACTCAAATAATACGCGAAAATGGACCGGCATCTCATTTTATTAAACGCGGTACACCAACTATGGGTGGCATTATAATCGTTATTTCGATTACATTGTCTATATTATTATGTTGTTGTTTAAAAAATGTTTATGTTTGGTATGTTTTATTTGTATTGTTTAGTTACGGTCTTATGGGTTTTATTGATGATTACCGTAAGTTTTTAAAAAAGGATACTTTAGGTCTTAGTGTATTTTGGAAATATTTCGGGCAATCGTTAATCGCATTAGTGGTAATAATTACAATGTTTGTGTTAAATCATAATGTAATAGATACTCGGTTGATAATACCTTTTTTTAAAGAATTGATGCCTAAATTAGGGATTGAATATATATTATTAGCTTATTTTGTTATTGTTGGTGCTAGTAATGCAGTGAATTTAGCAGATGGTTTGGATGGATTAGTTATAATTCCAATTGTATTTATTTCTATTGGTATGGCACTAGCAGCTTTTTTCTCTGGTGATATTAATTGTGCTAGTTATTTACATGTTCTTTATGTGCAATATGCTACAGAATTAGTAGTTATTTGTGCGGCAATAATTGGTGCATGTCTTGGATTTTTATGGTTTAATGCTTACCCTGCGCAGATATTTATGGGAGATACAGGTTCTTTAGCTCTTGGTGGAGTGCTTGGTTTGGTATCTGTTATATTACGACAGGAGTTATTGTTGTTAATTATGGCTGGTGTATTTGTTATGGAAACAATATCTGTAATTTTACAAGTTGTTTATTTTAAATTATGGAATAAACGCATTTTTTTGATGGCTCCTATTCATCATCATTTTGAATTAAAGGGTTTACCAGAATCTCGTATTGTTATACGTTTTTGGATTATTTCTTTTTTGTTATTTTTATTGGGTTTAATAAGTTTAAAAGTACGGTGATTTTTCTGTTTGTAAATAAATATGAATTATCAAGATAAAGAAATCGTTGTAATTGGGTTAGGAATTACTGGATTATCCTGTGTGATGTTTTTTCTTAGACAAGGTGTTATTCCTCGTGTCATGGATACCAGAAAAAATCCACCAACTTTAGCTAAGTTACCAAGTCACATAAAGTATTGTTTAGAAGAATTAAATGAAAAATGGGTGCTAGCTGCTACTTTAATTGTAGTAAGCCCGGGTGTTTCATTATATCATCCTGTATTGGTTACAGCAGCACATTTAGGAATAGAAATTATTGGAGATATTGAACTATTTGTACGTGAAGTCACTAAACCAATAGTTGCGATTACTGGTACTAACGGTAAAAGTACTGTTACTAGATTAGTAGGTGAAATGGCTTTTGCTGCTGGTTTACGGGTGGGTATTGGTGGTAATATTGGAAGGCCAGCGCTTACATTATTAAATGATGATTATCAATTGTATATATTAGAGTTATCAAGTTTTCAATTAGAGACTACTTTTAGTTTAAAGGCTGCTGTAGCAATAATTTTAAATATTAGTAATGAACATGTCAATCGTTATCCTTTTGGGTTACAGCAATATCGTGATGTTAAATTAAAAATTTATGAACAAGCATCATCATGTGTTGTTAATGCTTTGGATGTATTGACTTTTCCTAGAAATGATTGTGAAGAGCGTTGTATTTATTTTGGTAATGAGCCAAGTGGACATTATATAAAATTTTGGAAGGGACAAGCTTTTTTGATGTTACATAACGAGATATTATTTAATTGTAAAGATCTTAGGATTATTGGTTATCATAATTATACTAATGTATTAGCAGCATTAGTATTAGCAGATGTTTTATCTATATCACGCACAGTGTGTTTATCTGTATTACAAGGATTTATTGGTTTAGCTCATCGTTTTGAATTAATACATAATAAAAATGGGGTACAATGGATAAATGATTCAAAATCTACAAATATAGCTAGCACTCAGGTTGCCCTTAGGAGTTTAGTATTAGATGGTATAATACATTTGTTATTAGGTGGTGATGCTAAATCAGCAGATTTCAGTTCCTTGAAGTCCTGGGTTCAAAGAGATAATATTAGTTTATATTGTTTTGGTAAAGATGGTAAATATTTATCTATGTTACGTTCAAATAATGTCATCCTCACTGATACTATGGAACAAGCAGTAAGAATAGTTGGTAGTAACGTGCGGACAGGAGATGTGGTGTTGCTGTCTCCTGCCTGTTCTAGTTTAGACCAATTTAAAAATTTTGAATTGCGCGGTAAAATATTTACAAATTTGGCAAAGGAGGTTGGTTGATGTATTTTTTAAAAAAAAAATCAAAATTATTAAAGATTGGGTGATGTTACAACAGCCAACTATCATATTATACGATCGTGTTATTTTATGGTTAACTATAGGACTAATTTCTATAGGTTTAGTTATGGTTGCATCTACTTCAATGTTAATTGGATCAAGATTATTTGGTGATTCTTTTTATTTTGTTAAACGTAATATATTGTATATCGGGTTTTCGTTTGTAATATCTTTATTTATATTAAAAATTCCTATATCAGTTTGGTATCGTTATAATTTTATTTTATTAATTGTTTCTTTCTTTATGTTGTTGTTGGTATTGTTAGTAGGACATTCAGTGAATGGTTCGTTAAGATGGTTATCTTTCGGATCATTATGTATTCAACCAGCTGAATTGGCTAAGTTGTCATTATTTTGTTATTTATCTAGTTATTTAGCACGTAAAATTGATGGCAATTTTTATCAATCTTGGATTTTTTACAAGCCGATAGTTATCATGTTAATAATGTTTTTTTTAGTATTGTTGCAACCTGATCTCGGTACTGCAACTATTATGTTTGTTACGACTTTGTCTGTTTTGTTTATTGCTGGTATTGCATTGAAGTATTTTTTTTTATTTTTTTTTATAACTATATTAATAATAATTAGTTTAATTATTATTGAACCTTATCGTATACAACGTATACTTGCCTTTTGGAATCCATGGAGTGATCCATTTGGGAGTGGTTATCAGCTAACTCAATCATTAATAGCTTTTGGAAGAGGTGAATTATGGGGTCAAGGGTTAGGTAATTCGATACAAAAAATGGAGTATCTTCCAGAAGTTCATACTGATTTTATATTTGCAATTCTTGGAGAAGAGTTAGGATATTGTGGTGTATTTTTAATTTTATTAATGATATTTGCAATTATTTTTCGAGCTTTATCTATTTCTAATCAGGCATTCAGAATAGGTCGGTATTTTTCTGGATTTTTGTCTTGTTCTATTGGAGTTTGGTTAAATATTCAAACGGTGATAAATATAGGAGTTACAATTGGTATATTACCTACTAAGGGATTGACATTACCATTTATCAGTTATGGTGGTTCTAGTTTTATAGTTATGTTTATTGTTATTATGTTGTTATTGAGAATAGATTTTGAATTGCGTATATCTAGGATATAGTTATCTGTTAAGGGGTGTGAATAAAAGTGAATAAGATACGGAAGATTATGATAATGTCTGGAGGTACAGGTGGTCATGTATTTTCTGGATTAGTGATAGCTCGTTATTTAATAGATTATTATGGTTGGCAGGTAAAATGGTTAGGTAGTTTTGATGGCATAGAAGCTACATTAGTGCCTCAAAATGGTATTGATATTAAGTATATTAAAGTTAGAGGGATAATTGGTAAAAAATTAATAGCAAAATTGATAACTTTATTGGGTGTGTTGAAAGCTATAAAAAGATCACGTAAAATTATGAAAATTTGGAAACCTGATATAGTATTAGGTATGGGAGGGTATGTTTCTGGACCTAGTTGTTTAGCAGCTTGGATCATTGGTATACCTATTGTTATACATGAACAAAATGTTATAGCCGGTTTTACTAATCGTATTTTAAGTAGAATTGCAACTAAAGTATTGCAGGCCTTTCCTTATTCTTTACCTAATGCCGAGGTAGTTGGTAATCCTATACGTCATGAAATACTATCATTACCTGATCCGATTAAACGATTAAGATGTCGTCATGGTCCCATAAGAGTATTAGTTTTTGGAGGTAGTCAAGGATCTCATATTTTAAATAAAATTATACCAGAAGTAATGATTAAAATGTTTGATAAGTTTATTGTATTACATCAGGTCGGTAGTAAATCATTGAAAAAAGTGCGTGATATATATTCATTTGGAAGTATTGATAATTATGAGGTGGTATCTTTTATTGATGATATGGCTAGTGCGTATGCATGGGCGGATATAGTAATAAGTCGTTCTGGTGCATTAACTGTTAGTGAAATTGCTGCTGTTGGTTTGGCAGCTGTTTTTGTGCCTTTTATGCATTCAGATAATCATCAATATTGGAATGCTATGTTTTTACAGAAAATAGGTGCAGCAAAAATTATTAAAGAATCGGAATGTACAATTGAACAAATAAGTGAAATATTTATTACATTAAATGATAGAAAGGTTTTATTAAACATGGCGCAATGTGCTAAAAAATTGTGTGTTACTGATGCAGTGAAACGTATTGCACAGGTTTTAATATCAATATAATTAACTAATATATTTTTATAAAAAGATATGATTTTAATTTTTTTTGAGTTTGATTTGTAGATGTAGGATAACAGTGAACATACATCAATTATCAAAATCACGTATTTTTTCAGGTATGCATCTAGTGAAAAAGATACATTTTGTTGGTATTGGTGGTATCAGTATGGGAGGTATCGCAGAAGTATTAGTTGATGAAGGATATCAAATTAGTGGTTCTGATTTAGTATCTAATGCAATGACTCAACGATTAATTACTTTGGGGGTACAAATTTTTTCTAATCATCATTCTGATAATATACAGAAGGTCAATTTAGTTGTCATATCTAGTGCCATTTCGCAAGACAATCCAGAGGTAATTGCTGCTAAAAAGTCTTGCATTCCTGTTATACAACGTGCAGTAATGTTGGCTGAAATAATGCGATGTCGTTATGGTATTGCCGTCGCTGGTACTCATGGTAAAACGACTACTACGGCAATGCTTATTAGTATTTATATTGCAGCTGGTTTAGATCCTACTTTTATTAATGGTGGTGTAATTAAGTCAATTGGTGTAAGTGCTCGATTGGGATATAGTCGTTATTTAATAGTAGAAGCAGACGAGAGTGATGCTTCTTTTTTACATTTACAACCTATGATAGATATTGTTACTAATATTGAAGCTGATCATATGGATACTTATCAAGGTAATTTCGAAAGTTTAAAACAAGCATTTATTAATTTTCTGAATAATTTACCACTGTTTGGTTGCGCTGTAATGTGTATTGATGATCCTGTTATAAAAGGATTAATACCTACAATAAATTGTCAAATTATTACATATGGATTTGATCCTGCGTCAGATTTGTGTATTTCTGATTACAAACAACAAGAAGGAGTGGGAAGTTTTTTATTAAAAAAACAAAATGGATCGTCATTAAGAGTAGTTTTAAATGTTCCTGGACGTCATAATGCATTAAATGCTACAGCCGCAATTGCGGTTGCTGTTAAAGCAGGTATAAGTGATCAAGTTATTTTAAAAGCTATGTTTAAGTATGAAGGTACATGTCGTCGTTTTGAATATTTAGGTGATTATGATTTAAAAAGTATTAATGGAAAGGAAGGTATAGTAACATTATTAGATGATTATGGGCATCATCCAACTGAATTAGATGTTACTATTAAAGCTGTACGTGATGGATGGTTGAATAGACGTTTAATAATGGTGTTTGAACCGCATCGTTTTACCAGAATAAAGTATTTATATGATGATTTTGTTAAAGTATTATCCAATGTGGATTTTTTATTAATTTTAAACATATATTCCGCCGGTGAACAACCAATATCAGGTATTGATAGTGTTTCTTTATGTTGTAGTATCCGTCGATATGGTAAAATAAATCCCATTGTGGTTTTAGATGTTGAAGAATTACCATTTATTTTATCTGTTATTTTGCGGGATAATGATTTGATTTTAATGCAGGGTGCTGGCACTGTAGGTGAGATTGCAAATAAATTAGCTTATAGTAAACTACAATTTTAGTAATATCATTAGTTATTTTTATTATTATAAAAATTAAAATTATAATAAATAAAGGCTCTTTTTTATCATAACAGAGATAAAAGTGTTCAAGCTATTTATAGATTTTTGGAATTGTAAATTAAACAAAGTTTGCGTGCGATGTTTTATAAAAAATAAAACATATTTTTTTGGTTTATTTTTTTTTATAGTTGTATTGGTTATTATTATTTATAGTATATTTAAAACAGTTGTATGGATGCAACATACTCATTATTTAAAGTTATCTAAATTGTTAATTACCGGAAAATTATGTTATACGACTAATGATGATATTTATCATGCTATGTGTAATGTTCATTTAAATAAAAGTTTGATGGAACAAGATATACGTGTTATTTGTCAACAAATTAGTCAATTATCCTGGATAAAGGGAATTAGTGTGCGTAAACAATGGCCTAATGTATTAAAGATTTATATTATAGAATATGAACCGATATGTTATTGGAACGATGTTCAAATGCTTGATAAAGATGGTGTGATTTTTCAGGTTCCAATTGATCGGATTAATGATAAATATTGTTTGCCCATATTATATGGACCTGAGGGCAGCGCCTTAGATGTACTAACTGGTTATCGTGTGCTTTATGATGTAATAAAATCTACTGGTTTTACATTGCGATCTGTAAAGATGAATCATCGTTATTCATGGCAAATAATATTAAAAGAAAATATTAAATTAGAATTAGGTAGAAAAAATAAAGTGGAAAGATTACAACGATTTATTAAAGCGTATCCCTTTTTTATTAAAAACATTCAAAATGATGGTAGATGCATCAATTATATAGATTTACGGTATGATTATGGTTTTGCCGTAAGTTGGATGACGTGTAGTAATTATTCTGATTGTGAGAATATTGAATAAATATTTTAGTCTATAACAATTAATAGGTCCATCATACATGGTCAGGGTAGCAGATAAGAGATTAGTTGTTGGTTTAGAGATTGGTACAGCTAAAGTTGTTGTATTAATTGGTGAGATATTGCCTGATGGTATAGTAAATATTATTGGTTTCGGCAGCTGCCCGTCCCGTGGTGTAGATAAAGCTGGAGTAAATGATTTAGCATCAGTAGTTAAGTGTATTCAGCAAGCTGTTAATGATGCTGAATTAATGGCTGATTGCCAGATAACATCTGTATATCTTGCTTTATCAGGCAAGCATATTGCTTGTCAAAATGAAATAGGAATAGTGCCTATTTCAAATGAAGAAGTTACTCAAGAGGATATAGAAAATGTAGTACATACAGCTAAATCGGTACGTGTATGTGATGAGCATCGTATTTTGCATGTTATTCCTCAAGAGTATGCTATTGATTGTCAGGAAGGTATTAAAAATCCTCTTGGTTTATCTGGTATAAGAATGCAGGCAAAAGTTCATTTAATTACGTGTCATAATGACATGGCAAAAAATATTGTTAAAGCTGTTGAACGATGTGGATTAGAAGTTGATCAATTAATTTTTGCTGGGTTAGCTACTGGTTATGCAGTTTTAACTGATGATGAACGTGAGTTAGGCGTTTGTGTTATAGATATTGGTGGGGGTACCATGGATATAGCAATTTATACTGATGGAGCATTACGTCATATTAAAGTTATTCCTTATGCCGGTAAAGTTGTTACTAGTGATATAGCATATGCTTTTGGTACTCCCTTTCATGAAGCTGAAATTATTAAAATTAAGTATGGTTGCGCTTTATATTCTATAGTTGGTAAAGAGGAAAATATTGAAGTGCCAAGCGTGGGTGGGCGGCCACCGCGTAATTTACATCGTCAAATTTTAGCTGAAGTTATCGAACCTCGATGTACTGAGTTGTTAAATTTAGTTAATAATGAAATTTTACAATTGCAAAAACAACTTCATCAACAAGGAATTAAGCATCATTTAGCAGCAGGCGTTGTTTTAACTGGTGGTAGTGCTCAAATTGATGGATTAGTGATTTGTGCGCAAAAAGTTTTCAATACTCAGGTGCGCATTGGATCTCCATTAAACATTTCTGGTTTGATAGATTATGTACAAGAACCTTATTATTCTACCGTAGTTGGTTTATTGCATTATGGCAAAGTTTCTCATTTAAATAATCATTTAGAAAATAATAAGCAAACTTTATTTGGTTTGTGGTTGAAGCGTATCAATAATTGGTTAAGAAAATTATTTTTTATATGAAGTGTTAAAAAACAAGAAAGTGATTGATGATTTGATTTATAAATAATTAGAAAGATAATGGAGATATACTATGTTTGAACCCATGGAATTAACTAGTGATGCGGTAATTAAAGTAGTTGGAATAGGTGGTGGTGGAGGTAATGCAGTAGAACATATGGTACGTGAACATATTGAAGGTGTAGATTTTTTTGCAGTTAATACTGATGCTCAAGCATTAAGAAAGATGTCTGTAGGACAAACAATCCAAATTGGTAGTAATATTACTAAAGGATTAGGGGCAGGTGCTAATCCAGAAATAGGGCGTAATGCTGCTGAGGAAGATAGAGATGTATTACGGGTTGCATTAGATAAGGCAGATATGATTTTTATTGCAGCTGGAATGGGTGGTGGTACTGGTACGGGTGCCGCTCCAGTAGTTGCAGAAATGGCTAAAGATATTGGTGTTTTAACTGTAGCTGTAGTTACTAAACCTTTTAGTTTTGAAGGAAAGAAACGTATGACATTTGCTGAACAGGGTATTGCTAAACTTGCTAAATATGTTGATTCTTTAATTATTATTCCTAATGATAAATTATTAAAAGTGCTAGGTAGAGGTGTATCTTTATTGGATGCTTTTGCTGCGGCTAATGATGTATTAAAAGGTGCGGTTCAAGGTATTGCTGAATTAATAACTTGCCCTGGATTAATGAATGTTGATTTTGCTGATGTGCGCACTGTTATGTCTGAAATGGGTTATGCTATGATGGGGTCAGGAGTGGCTTGTGGTGATGATCGTGCTGAAGAGGCAGCCGAAATTGCTATTTCCAGCCCCTTATTAGAAGATATAGACTTGTCTGGAGCTCGTGGTGTATTAGTAAATATTACTTCTGGTTTTGATTTACGATTAGATGAATTTGAAACTGTAGGTAATACTATACGTTCTTTTGCTTCTGATAGTGCTACTGTAGTAATTGGAACTTCTTTAGATCCAGATATTAATAATGAGTTACGTGTAACTGTAGTAGCAACTGGTATTGGCATGGATAAGCGATCGGAAATTACGTTAGTTACTAATAAATCGGATATACAAGATGATGCTAATCATCGTTGTTATCAAAATGCATCTCCTAAAGTATCCAATTTTTTACAAGAACAAGGAAAAACAGTATCAGCACAAGTGAATAACAAAGAGAATTTACATATTAATAAGGAGGAGGTAGATTATTTGGATATACCAACTTTTTTACGAAAGTAGAATTTTTATATACTTTTATTTTAAATAACGATTATTATATTATCTTATTTAAGATTTATATTGTTTATAGAAATGTTTATTTTCTATGTAATAAATTTGAATATATATTAGTTTCATGGTGAAACAAAGAACATTAAAACGTATTGTACAAATGACTGGTATAGGTTTACATTCTGGACGACCAGTGACGTTAACTTTGCGTCCTGCAAAAGCAAATACAGGAATTATTTATCGTCGTGTAGATTTAAATCCACCTGTCGATTTTCAAATGAATGTTGATGCTGTGCGTGATACTACTTTATGTACTTGTTTGGTTAATGAATTAGGTGTACGTATTTCTACCGTGGAACATTTAAATGCAGCTCAAGCTGCATTAGGAATAGATAATATTATTATAGAGGTTGATGCTCCTGAAATTCCTATTATGGATGGTAGTGCTAGTCCGTTTGTTTATTTGTTATTAGATGCTGGTATTGAAGAATTAAGTAGTGCTAAAAAATTTTTACGTCTTAAACAAGAAATCCGTGTTGAGGATGGTGATAAATGGGCATTATTGTCGCCATTTCATGGATTTAAATTAGATTTTACTATTTCTTATCAACATCCTGTAATTTGTACTGATTTTCAACGTTATTTTTTTAATTTTTCTTCTGAGTCTTTTGTGAAACAAATTAGTCGTGCACGTACGTTTGGGTTTGTACGTGATTTGGAATCATTACGGTCTCGTGGTCTTATATTGGGCGGTAGTTTTGATTGTGCTATTGTGGTGAATGATAATGGTATTATAAATGCAAATGGATTACGTTTTAGCAATGAATTTGTTAGACATAAAATGCTTGATGCTATTGGTGATTTGTTTATTTGTGGTTATAATTTAATAGGTTCTTTCAGCGCTTTTAAATCCGGTCATACTTTAAATAACAGATTACTTCAAACGTTACTACAAACTAAGGAAGCATGGGAAATGGTCACTTTTGATAATGAGCCTGAATTGTCATTAATGTTTAAATATTCATATTGATTATTTTGTGAGTTTTTGTATTTTATTAATAGTTTGACATATTATCTATATGTTTTATGTGTAAAAAAGATTTAGTTTTTTATTTTAGTTTATATTGTATACATCATATATATAATTTTATTTTAATTATTTTATGTTTTTATTTGTTTTATATTTTTGCATAAGCGTATTATATGCGTTTGGTTAATACGTATGTATTTGTATTAATAAATGTGTTTTTTAATTAATGTTATTTTATATATTTTAAATTTTATAAACTTTGTTGAGAAACGTTGTGTAGAATGTTTTTGTTAACGCATAATATTGTAATTATTTTGAAAAAAAATTTTAATTAAATAATATTAATGTTATGTTATTTAATATTTATAAACACTGGTATTTATTTATCTTGAAATATATTAATTTAATTAAATTATATTACAATATATAAATATTTTACATATTTAGAGTTTAAAGATTTTATTTTTTATTTTTTGCAACTTATTATTATGGAAAGATATAAAAATATATAGAGTTATTGGTTTTTGATTTTTGTTTTAAACAAAATAGTCTATATTAATTTATATTTATTGAAATTTATTAATTTTAGTTGATTTATACATAAGTGTCATAAGATTAGAAAATTATAGATATTTCGTGAGATGTTGTTATTGTTGATTTAAAAATTATTTTTGATTTCAAATATTTGATATTTGAAATTTCGATTTTTTAAGTTAAGATGGACGTGTATTATATTTTGTTAAGTTTTGTGATAGATAGCGTGCAATTGTTTTTATTTTTTGTAAAATTATATTTATTTGTGATGTGTTATGATTTGGATGATTATGGGCAATTGATATTCAAGATATGCATAAGTTTTTATTAAGATAATAATTAATTGAGATAAAATTTTACTATGTTAAAAAAATTTTTTGCTAAATTTTTTTTAAATCATAATGACCGTGTGTTACGACACATGAGAAAAATAGTTGAGATTATTAATGCAATAGAACCAGATATGGAAAAATTAAATGATAAACAATTAGCTGCTAAAACTAGTGAATTTCGTACGTCAATATTGCATGGTATAAATATTAGTAAAATTTTACCTCAAGCATTTGCTGTTGTTCGTGAAGCTAGTAAGCGTGTTTTTGGTATGCGTCATTTTGATGTTCAATTGTTGGGTGGTATGGTGTTAAATAATCGTTGTGTAGCGGAAATGCGTACAGGAGAAGGTAAAACTCTTACTGCTACATTGCCAGCGTATTTGAATGCTTTACATGGTAAGGGAGTGCATATAGTAACGGTAAATAATTATTTAGCTCAGCGTGATGCGGAAAATAATCGACCCTTGTTTGAATTTTTGGGTTTAACGGTTGGTGTTAATTTACCAGGTCAGTCGTTTTCTGATAAGCGTTCTGCATATGCTGCAGATATTACTTATGGCACAAATAATGAATACGGATTTGATTATTTGCGAGATAATATGGTTTTTGATCCTAAAGATCGGGTACAACGTTCATTATATTATGCATTGATAGATGAGGTGGATTCTATTTTGATAGATGAAGCTAGAACTCCTCTTATTATTTCTGGACCAGCAGAAAATAGTTCGGAGTTGTATTATTCAATAAATAAATTGATTCCTTATTTAGTACGTCAAGATAAGGAAGATTCAGATAGCTTTCAGGGAACAGGTCATTTTACAGTAGATGAAAAATTTCGTCAAGTAACTCTTACTGAACGAGGTTTAATATTAATTGAAAATTTAATGGTTAAGGCCGGTATTATGAAGTTTGGAGAGTCATTATATTCATCTTCTAATATTATTTTAATGCATCATGTTAATGCTGCTTTACGTGCTCATGTATTGTTTTCACGTGAAATAGATTATATAATTAAGAAAGGTGAAGTCATCATTGTTGATGAACATACGGGACGTGCTATGTCTGGTCGTCGTTGGTCAGATGGATTACATCAAGCGATAGAAGCAAAAGAAAATTTAGCTGTTCAAAATGAAAATCAAACATTAGCTTCAATTACTTTTCAAAATTATTTTCGTTTATATGAAAAATTAGCTGGTATGACTGGTACCGCTTATACTGAAGCCTTTGAGTTTCAAGACATTTATAAGATGGATACTATTGTCATTCCTACAAATCGTCCAATGATTCGTAAAGATTTACCAGATTTAGTATATATGACAGAAATTGAAAAAATTAATGCTATTGTTGAAGATGTTAAATCTTGTGTTAAACGCGGACAACCAGTTTTAGTTGGAACTATTTCTATTGAAAAATCTGAGATGGTTTCTTGTTCTTTAAAGAAAGCTGGAATTTTACATAAGGTTTTAAATGCTAAATTCCATGCTATGGAGGCAGAAATTATATCCCAAGCTGGTAAACCTGGAGCAGTTACTATAGCCACTAATATGGCTGGTCGTGGTACAGATATTGTTTTAGGAGGTAATTGGCGTGCTGAAATGTCTTCTTTAAAATATGCTAGTGAACAAGATTTTTTCCGTATTAAATCTGCTTGGCAAAAGTATCATGATTCAGTGTTATCTGCTGGTGGTTTACATATTATAGGAACTGAGCGACATGAATCTCGTCGTATAGATAATCAACTAAGAGGTCGTGCTGGTAGACAAGGAGATATTGGATCTTCACGGTTTTATTTATCTATGGAAGATTCTTTAATGAGAATTTTTGCATCTGAACGAATGGTTAATGTGATGCGAAAATTAGGTGTGAAGTTTGGAGAAGCTATTGAACATTCTTGGATTACTAAAACTATTTTTCATGCTCAACGAAAAGTAGAAAATCGTAATTTTGATATTCGTAAACAATTATTGGAATATGATGATGTTGCAAATGATCAGCGTCGTGTTATTTATATGCAACGTAATAAATTATTAGATATGAAAGATATTAGTGTAATAATTAATAAAATTCGTGATGATGTTTTTACTAAATTATTTACAGTTTATATACCGTCTCCATTTTTGGAAAAGAAATGGGATGTTTGTGGTCTAGAAAAATGTTTAAAGGATGATTTTGATTTTCATATTTTTATTATGGAATGGTTAGATAAAGAACCTAATTTATATGATCAAGCAGAAGTATTGTATGGACGCATATTGATGAAATTTAAAGATCATGTTTTACTAAAAGAGAGAGAAATTGGTCGTGATGTAATGTGTAATATTGAAAAAGGAATTATGTTGCAAGTTTTTGATATTTTATGGAAAGAACATCTTTCTGCTATGGATTATTTACGTCAAGGAATTCATTTACGTGGATATGCACAAAAAGATCCTAAACAGGAATATAAAAAAGAATCTTTTGAAATGTTTGCGAATATGTTAGAAACATTAAAATATGATGTAATCAGTAAACTGAGTAAAATTCAATTAAGTGTTTTTAATACTAAAGATATAATGGATTATCAAAAATATAAAATTAGTAGAAATGACATTTGCCCTTGTGGTTCCAGTAAAAAATTTAAACAATGTCATGGTAGGTTATAATTATATTTTTTGATCTGTTTAATATAATGTTATATTTAATATGTTGTAAGTGTTAATTTTTATTTGTGATATTTTTTCGTTTTATATTAATTTGTTTGTTAATTTATAAATATTATAATGTTTATTTATATATAATTTTTTAAAAAAATGTATTTGGATGTGTAATTTTTAATTTTGAGTTTTTTATAGTTATAAAAAGTTTTTAATTAATAGTAATTGTAGTAATTATTTAATATGTTGTATTTATTAATTATTGTTTGAAATATTTTATTAGTTTAAATAATATTAATATTAAATAATTTTATTTTGATTGTTTGTTTATATATAGATAATGATATTCTAAATATAGAACATTGTTGCTTATAATTGATTTATATAACATTTATTGTTTCAGCAATATTATTGGTCAGTGTTGTATTGATGTTATTTTGAGATTTTTTTTAGTGTATTGTTTATTTTTTGTAGATATATAGTTTTGCATTATAACATGTGGATTTTATTTGCTAAATTTTTATTTATACGAATATTGATATACGATATGGTGAATAATTGTGTGTATTATTTTTAATAACTGGAAATTATGATTTTGAAATAGTGATGAATTAGTTGATTGAAATTTTTGTTTTTTTAAATATATATTATAAGAAATTATTAATGTATATTTTTATTTTTGTTGAAGATATTTTGTGAAATTAATTATATTTATATATATATCATATATATATGATATAGAATATTTAATGTTATGTATTAACAGATAATTTAAGTATTTTTTTTGGTTGTATAATTTTTTAGTAATAATATTAGTTTTTAGTATGGTAATTATTAGGTTTATTCAAATCTAACTATTGTGTTATGTATTAAGGTTTTATTGATTTAGTGGTTATATATTTTATGATTTTCATATTTAACAATTTTTTATTATAGATTATGTGATAAAAATAAATATTGTGTATTATTTATTTTTGATAGATATAAATATTAATTCTTTAATTTTTATTGAATATTTTTATTTAATAATATTTTATTTTCAAATTTTATGAGTAAATATGATACAATACTACTAAATTAGTATTATTTTAATAAATTTTATTATTTATCATTGATAAATATTTAAAATGATGTTTTATGATTTTATGTTCATATTTTATCAAAATTGTGTTCAGAGATATTTATATATATCTAGTTTATTTTGTTTATCAAAATGTAAACATGTTTATGTTAAAATGTACTTAGTTAAATGATTAATGATAATAATAAATATAATTAATTTTTTATTAAAATAGCATATTTTAGATTAATTAGAAATGTTACCCAGTATTGTGCTATTTTATTTTAATTGGTTAAATTATTTTTTTTTGAGATGTAAATTATTATATATATTGTTAATATAAATTTAGTGTTTTATTTTTTTATTATTTTAATATTTTATATTTTTATCGCTAAAAATTGTATATAATAATTTATTATATATTATGTATTGTTTTTAATGAATTATTGAGTAATAATATGGTTGAGTTAAAAATTAATTACTTACATTACAATAATCATCTATGTAGTTTTGTATAATAATTATGATGTTATGATTTTGTTAGTTAAATATGATCTATAATTATAGATAATTTTTAATATTTAAATAATGTAATTTTATATCTAATAAAAAATAATGTTATTTTATTTTGTTGTTTAAATTAATAAAATATAAAATTTATTTTTTGTTGTTTATAATGTTTACGTAAAATAGTTTATATTTATTTATTATAATATTTTATATCAATTATGTATATATTATGTATGTAATAATATTATAATGATTTGTTTGTTTTAAAGTTATTTTTTTAAAATTTATGTTCATCATTTTATTGTTTATTTATTTTTTTATTTAATATTATGTTTATGAATTGTAGTGAGAAAAGTAATATTTTATAATTTAGATTAAAATTGAATTATTTAATTTTGTCATTTTAAATAATTGTTTTATATAAATAAGTAATTATTTATTAATTTATTATATGTTTAATTTATTATAATCAATAATTTTATATTGTATTAATTATATTATATTACATTGTAATAAATGTTTTACAATATAAATAATAATAATAAATTTTTTTATAGATTATATGTGTTATTGTTGAAATTTTATTTTTAGATATATTTATAAGTATTTTATGTAAAATACTTATAAATATATGATAACATATGTATTTTATTATGTACTTAATTTTATTATTAATTTAAATAATATAATGATTTTATTTTTTTGTGTGAAATAATTATTTTTTGACGTTTAATATCAGTGTTTTATATATAATTTTTGTATTGTTTTATAAGAAATATATCTGATTAATTATAAATTATATACGTTAGATTAATTATATGTTTTATTTGTTTTATTTTTATTATTGTATTAATTTAAATATATTTTAGTGTTGTATTTAATAATAATTATTATATGTTAATAACATGGTCGATTTGTAAGTTGTTATTATTGTTTTGTATTTATTTTTGAATTAATAGTTTTCTTTTTAATAAAATAAGTAATAATTTTTGTTTTGTAACTATTATTTATGATATATATATAATTTATCAACATTAATGATTTTATGTAATTTTAAAATGTATAACAATTTATACATGCAATAGATATAGTATCTGATAATTATAAGAAAAAAATTATATGTATTGTGTAATTTTTTGAACATTTTTGTTTTAAATTTAATTACTCTCTAATATATCTATTTTAAATTAGGGGTATATTATATAATGTTTTAATGTGTATATGTATTTTTGATTAGTGTTTGTTAATAGTAAATTTATATATTTTATTAAATTATGATGATTGGTTGTACATTATTTTTGATTTTTTATTGGTATGATATTGAAAATAATTAATTAAAATAATGATGTATAAAGTTTAAATTTACTAGAATATTAGTTTTATTTGTTGTTTTGCTGTATTTGATAAGGTTATTATATAATTAATTATATAATAAATGTATTTTTTATAAAATCTTTAAGGAATGTTATTGTGTTAGAGTATCGCATAGATGACGTAGATCCAATTGAAACGCGTGAATGGTTACAAGCGATTGTATCAGTTATTCATGAAGAAGGAATGGGACGAGCGAAATTTTTAATTCATCAATTAATTACTGAAGTTCATGGGAATGTAGTTAATTTTTATAATAAATTGCCATATAAAAATTATATAAATACTATTTCAGTAGATGAAGAACCTGATTATCCAGGTAATGTAGAATTAGAAAATCGAATATGTGCCGCTGTTCGTTGGAATGCAATTATGATGGTATTGCGTGCATCAAAAAAAAATTTGGAATTAGGTGGGCATATAGCATCTTTTCAATCAGCAGCTACTATTTATGAAGTTTGTTTTAATCATTTTTTTAGAGCTAGCAATCGACACGATTGTGGTGATTTGATATATTTTCAAGGACACGTTGCACCTGGTATATATGCTCGTGCTTTTCTTGAAGGTAGATTAACTGAAGATCAATTAAATAATTTTCGTCAAGAAGTATATCGTAATGGTTTGTCTTCTTATCCCCATCCAAAATTAATGCCATCTTTTTGGCAATTTCCTACTGTTTCTATGGGTCTTGGTTCAATAGCAGCTATTTATCAGGCAAAATTTTTAAAATATTTATATCACCGTAATTTGAAAAATACCAGCAACCAAACTGTTTATGCTTTTTTAGGAGATGGAGAAATGGATGAACCAGAATCTAAAGGTGCTCTTACTATTGCGACACGTGAAAAATTAGATAATCTTATTTTTATAGTGAATTGTAATTTACAGAGTTTAGATGGTCCTGTTGTTGGCAATGGCAAGATAATCAATGAATTAGAAAATGTATTTATTGGATCTGGATGGAAAGTAATTAAAGTTATTTGGGGGGGGTTGTGGGATGATTTATTTCGCAGAGATTATACTGGTAAGTTAATTCAGTTAATGAATGAAACAGTTGATGGAGATTATCAAACTTTTAAGTCTAAAGATGGCGCATATATACGTGAACATTTTTTTGGTAAATATCCAGAAACTAAAAATTTGGTAAAAGATATGAGTGATGATGACATATGGGCTTTAAATCGTGGTGGTCATGATCCAAAAAAAGTGTTTGCTGCGTTGAAGCAAGCGAAAGAAACTATTGGTAAACCTGTGGTCATTTTGTTTCATACTGTAAAAGGTTATGGTATGGGTATAGCTGCAGAAGGGATGAATATTGCTCATCAAGTTAAAACAATAACTATGGAAGGGGTGCGATATTTACGTAATCGTTTTAATTTAAAAAGTATTCAAGATGATCAAATTGAATCACTTCCTTATATTACTTTATGTCCTTCTTCTGAAGAGTATAAATATTTACATGAAAGACGTAAAATATTGTATGGATATTTACCTAGCAGATTACAACATTTTACTTGTTCATTAAACTTGCCTAGATTGAAAGATTTTAAATTATTATTAGAAGGACAAGGAAAAAAAATTTCTACTACAATTGCATTTATGCGTGTATTAAATATTTTATTAAAAAACAGTTTTATTAAAGATAGGTTGGTACCTATTATTGCAGATGAAGCTCGTACTTTTGGTATGGAAGGTTTATTTCGTACTCTTGGTATTTATAATTCAACAGGTCAGTTATATACACCTCAAGATTGTGGTCATTTAGCTTATTATCGTGAAGATTTGAAAGGTCAAATATTGCAGGAAGGTATAAATGAACTTGGAGCTCTTTCTTCTTGGCTAGCTGCAGCTACTTCTTATAGTACTAACGATTATCCTATGATTCCTTTTTATATCTTTTATTCTATATTTGGTTTTCAGCGAACAGGTGATTTATTTTGGGCTGCTGCTGATCAACAAGCACGAGGATTTTTGATAGGTGGAACTTCTGGTCGTACTACATTAAACGGTGAAGGATTACAACATGCTGATGGTCATAGTCATATCCAATCATTAACTATTCCCAATTGTGTTTCATATGATCCAGCTTTTGCATATGAGGTAGCTGTTATTATTCATGACGGACTAATTCGTATGTATGGAGATCAGCCAGAAAATGTATATTATTATTTGACTATTACCAATGAAAAATATCATATGCCAACTATGTTAGAAGGTGTAGAAGAAGGTATTAAAAAAGGTATATATAAATTAGAAACTTTTCATGGAACCAGTAAAGTTCAATTAATGGGTTCGGGAGCTATTTTGCAGCATGTGCGTAAAGCGGCAGAAATTTTATTTCGGGAATATGGAGTTGGTTCTGATGTATATAGTGTAACATCATTTACTGAGTTGGCAAGAGAAGGACAGGATTGTGAACGTTGGAATATACTTCATCCTATGGAAAAAACTAGAATACCTTATGTAACTACTGTATTGAATGATTCACCTATTATTGTTTCTACTGATTATATGAAATTGTTTGCGGAACAAATTCGTTGTTTTGTTCCTACAAACGATTATTTTGTGTTAGGTACTGATGGTTTTGGTCGTTCTGATAGTCGAGAAAATTTACGACATTATTTTGAAATAGATGTTGGTTATATAGTATTTGTATCTTTACATAGATTGGCAAAACGTGGTGAAATTAATATTAATGCAGTTATGCAGGCAATTGATATTTTTAATATTGATGTTAATAAAATTAATCCACGTTTAGCATAATTAATTGAGGTAAAGTGAAATATGGCAATTGCAATGAATATGCCGGATATTGGTGTTGATATAGTAGAAGTTATTGAAGTTATGGTGCAGGTTGGCGATTATATTAAAATTAATCAATCATTGATTGTAGTGGAAGGTGAGAAGGCTGCTATGGAAGTTCCATCGTTGTTTTCTGGTATTGTTCAGTCCATAATGATTAGTGTTGGGGATAAGATCAGTACAGGTACTTTAATTATGATGATCGATATAAAAGATGAGGTGGAGGTTTTAAACAAATCTACAGATAAGGTTGATAATTTTTCCTCATCGTTACAGCAAAACAATAAGGAAAAATTAATTCATATTGATAATCTTCATAATATATATGCTTCTCCACTAGTGCGTCGTATGGCCCGAGAATTTGGATTAGATTTATCTAAAATTAAAGGTAGTGGACGTAAAGGTCGGATTTTACGAGAAGATATTCAAAGTTATATAAAAAATATTTTAGGTTGTGATACTTTAGAATCTAATTCATCTACGGTGAATATTTGGTCGAATTTATTACCTTGGCCTAGTTTAGAGTTTCAGCAATTTGGTAACACTCAAGAAGTAGAGTTAAGTCGTGCTTATAAAGTTTCTGGTGCTAATTTACATCGTAACTGGGTTATGGTTCCACATGTTACACAATTTGATGAAGTTGATATTACTGACTTGGAAGAATTTCGTAAACAACAAAATGTTGATTTGAAAAAAAATATGATAAATATTAAGATTACTTTATTAATTTTTGTTATGAAAGCTGTTGCAAAAGCATTGGAAAAGTGGCCTCGTTTTAATAGTTCTTTATCGAAAGATGGGCAAAAATTGATTTTAAAAAAATATATTAATATTGGTATAGCAGTGGATACTATTAGTGGATTATATGTGCCAGTTTTTCGTGATGTTAATAAGAAGGGTATTATTGATTTATCATGTGAACTAGCAAAAGTTTCTAAAAAAGTTCATTCTGGCAAAAAATTTGCAGCTTTAGATTTACAAGGTGGTTCTTTTACTATTTCAAGTTTAGGTGGAGTAGGAGGAGGTACAGCGTTTACTCCGATTATCAATGCACCAGAAGTAGCTATTTTGGGTATTTCTAGGTCATTACTTAAGCCGGTATGGAATGGTGAAAAATTTGTTCCTAGATTAATGTTGCCTTTGTCGTTATCATATGATCATCGTGTAATAAATGGTGCAGATGGCGTACGTTTTATTAGTTTGATTAGTAAATTAATGTCTGATATTCGTCATTTAATAATGTAGTGTTGTTGTGTAATTTTTAAAAACATTTTAAAATGCTGTATGGTTGTCTGTATTTTATCAGCGTTATATAATTAGTTAATATTATATTGTTGTTAAATGTTGGTTATATGTTATTTAAGGTATTGTCGTTATATTAATTTTAATGAAGAGGTTGTATTTATGATGATTCGTAAAATACGGACTAAAGTTGTAGTATTAGGAGCAGGACCTGGAGGATATTCTGCGGCTTTTAGATGTTCTGATTTAGGTATGGATACTGTTATAGTGGAAGAACGTCTTAATCTTGGTGGTGTCTGTTTAAATGTTGGGTGTATTCCATCTAAGACTTTGTTGCATTTTGTTAAAATAATACAAGAAATGAAATTATTTAATAATCGTGGCATTGTTTCTAATAGTTTTCAAATTGATCTTAATGGGTTACGTTCTTGGAAAGAAGGTGTAATTAAAAAATTAGCTGATGGCTTAAATAATATGGCTCGTATGCGCAAAATAGAAGTAATACATGGTTGTGGAAAATTTGTTAATTCTAATCTTTTACAGGTAGAGGGTAAGTCGGAGATTTGTGAAATTTATTTTGATTATGCTGTGATTGCTACTGGTTCTCGAGATGCAAAATTGTCTTTCAAATTGTGTGATGATGCGCGAATTTGGAATTCTACTGATGCTTTAGAATTAAAGATGATACCAGATAGATTATTGATTGTTGGTGGTGGGGCTATAGGTTTAGAAATGGCTACAATATTTCAAGTTTTGGGATCAAGAATTGATTTAGTAGAAATGTCAGATCGGTTAGTTCCTGCTGTAGATATTGATATAGTTAAAATATTTACTAAATATATGAATAATAAATTTAATTTAATGTTCAGTACTAAAGTAAAAAAAATTCAACTAGAAGAAAATGCTATATTTGTTACTTTAGAACAACATAATAAATCATTAAGCAATGTTAAATTATATGATGCAATATTAATCGCTATTGGACGTATACCTAATAGTAAATTTTTGGATGTTGGTTTAGCTGGTGTTCAGTTAGATTCACAGGGTTTTGTTCTTGTTGACAAACAGATGCGTACTAGTGTGTCACATATTTTTGCAATTGGTGATGTTGTCGGTCAATCTATGTTAGCGCATAAGAGTATTCACGAAGGGCATGTAGCAGCGGAGGTTATTGCAGGTAAACATCGTTATTTTGATCCTAAAGTTATTCCTTATGTCATTTATACTGACCCGGAATTATCTTGGGTTGGTTTAACTGAAAGAGTAGCTAAAACAAAGAATATTTCTTGTGAATCGTCAATTTTTCCATGGTTAGCTTCAGGCCGTGCTGTTGCTTCTAATTGTCAACAAGGTTTAACTAAATTAGTTTTTAATAAAGATACTCATAAAATTATTGGTGGCACGGTGTTAGGGGTTAATGCTAGTGAATTATTAGGAGAGATAGGTTTAGCGATTGAAATGGGATGTTATGCGGAAGATATTTCTATGACAGTTCATGCTCATCCGACGTTGTATGAGTCAATAGGATCTGCTGCTTCAATATATGATGGTTCGGTTACTGATATGATAAATATGAAAGTAAGAATGAATAATCGTTAAATTATAAATAATTTTTATAAAAGCAAAAATATAATGTTTATTATTTTTGATTAGATTGTATTGATGCTTGTAAGTATTATTGTGTAGAATTATAGTGGAGAATATTATTAATATTTAATGTTAAAGAAATGATTGTATGTTTTTTATTTTTTTATTTTTAGTTAAAGTGTTGTGTTTATATATATAAAAATATTTGATGTTTTGTTTATGTTGTTTTTATATAAAATTGTTATTTTTTGGTGAAATTTTAAATAAAATACATAAATATAATTGAATTTTGTAATATTTTATTAGGTATAGTTTGCATTTTCAAAAATAGAAGATATTACATGTCAAGTTTTTTGATATCTTCTTGGTATCAGGATTTGTTTAACGAATTATTTTTTGTTTGTTTTGTCGTTTTTATTATGCTGTATGTTGTGGTATATTATTATAATAAAAGTATGTATCTATATTGCGAAAATAACAGATATTGTTTATTTACAGGTTAATGAAATTATATTTTTTTATATTTCCAAGTTTCATTTTTTTTATAAGTTAAAATTTGTAAGTAATGTGTAATTTTTTTTTTATTTGGAAATAGTAGATTAGGAGATAATTCAAATAATGGATATAACATAAATTCTCGATTATATATATCGTAATGTGGTATTTTTAAATAAGAAGTCTTAATAGTATGATTGCCATAAAGTAAAATATCAATATCCAGAGTTCTTGCTGACCATCGATGTGTACTTCTAATGCGTCCTTGTTGTAGCTCAATGTTTTGAATTTGATGTAGTAATATTTTTGGATCAAGAGATGTGATGAGTTGAGCCGTTACATTTATAAAATTTGGTTGATTACAATTATCTATATGGAACGGTGCATTGTAGTAATAAGAAGAGCACTTAACAAGTTTGGTGTGTGGAATTTTAGCTAACGCTTGAAGCGCGGATGTTATTTGTTTTTTTGGGTTTAATAAATTACTACCTAGAGATAACCATACTTGTTCTTGCATATTTTTGTTTATTGTTATTAGTTGTGGGTTTTTAATTATCATAGATATATATTTTTAAATTATTTAAAAAATATAATACATTGCATTTTAATCTGTTGTTAATGATACTAGATAGGATATTTTCTTGTATTCTAATATATGTGTTGATTAAAGGGATTTAAGTATATTAATTTTTTTGTTTTTTAGTTAGTTATATATTTTAAAATTAATTTATTTTAACTTATTTTACGTAAATCATAAATTTGTATTTATAGTGTTTGTTTGTATATATAAAGAAAAATTTATTTTTTTTTAACTTTATCCTATTGTTTGCTTCTCTTGAATTTCTGCTAGTGTTTTACAGTCAATACAAAGATCAGCAGTGGGTTGAGCTTCTAATCTACGGATGCCTATTTCAATATTACAAAATTTACAAAACCCAAAATTTTTTGTTTTTATTTTGTGTAAAGTGTGTTCAATTTTTTTTATTAGTTTTCTTTCACGATCACGGTTACGTAGTTCAAGATTAAATTCTTCTTCTTGTACTGCACGATCTACTGGATCTGGAAAATTAGATGATTTATTTTGCATATGTAAAACTTTATATTCAATTTCATGTTTTAATTGATTATGCCATGCTTCAAGAATACGTTTAAAATGTAGAAGTTGTTCATTATTCATATATCTTTCATTAGGTTTTATTTGGTATGGTTCTACTCCAGCTACAGAAAGGATACTTAAAGAAGATATCTTGCGTTGTTTGTTTTTTTGCATATATATATCCAGAATATTTTATTTTGTGTTATATCATTAATAATTCATAATTATTATGATCGTGGTTAATAGTATTTATAATTAGTTTTTTTAAAATTTTATTGTTAATTAAAAATGTTATAGGATTTGAATAATTTTTGTTTAGTTTATATAATGTACTTTCTAAAATTTGTGTGTTTTTAAATTTTCGGGGATTGTCTAATTTAGAAAATATTTTATTATATCATAAAATATTATAAATTATATTTTATGTATATTAAATATAATTTTGGATCTATATTTAATTGTTTTATTAATTTTTAAAAGATTTTTTGATTTAAATTGATTTTAATTATAATGTAATATTGATGTGTTGTTATTTAATGCAGTATATTAGTGGTTTATAATTTTTGGGTATTTATTTAACTATTGTGCTACTTAAAATATAATTGGTGTCATAGTGTGAATATCAATCTTGCGTTATATAAATAATATTGTATTATAAATTTATTTCATTGATGATGATTAAAAATGTAAAATGCGCTTAGGTATTTATAGGTTATTAAATTTGTTACAATTATATTATTTATTGGATTCACGATATTAGTTTAAATATTAAAATATTTAATTATGACAAATAAAAAAAATGGTATATGGAAATAAAATATGGGGGCTGTTGGATATTATAAATATTTTACTTTATTGTTTTTAAAAAAATTATTACGTGATATAACTTTTTGTTTTATCCCATTTGTTTTTATTGTAGTAATTCTTTATGGTGTATATTTAGATGTACAGATACGTAGCCGAATTGATGGTAAAATATGGAAATTACCAACTGTAGTTTATAGTCGTATAGTAGTTTTAGAACCAGGGATGTTATATAGTTGTAGAGACATTGTTACTTTATTAAAAAGCATGCATTATCGTCAAGTGCCTGTAATTACGTCTCCTGGTGAATTTGTTGTAAAATCTAATGTAATTGAATTATTACGCAGATCTTTTAATTTTCCAGATGGAGAAGAAGAGCAAGTTTATGTTTGTATAACTTTTTCTGTAGATAGATTATTACAAATTACAAATAAAGATACCCAACGTAATTTTAGTGTTTTCCGTCTTGATCCTAAATTAATTACTATATTAGAAGAAACATCACTTGGAGTACAAAGATTATTTATACCTAGATCGAATTTTCCAGATTTATTAGTAAATATGTTAATTGTTACTGAAGATAGACAGTTTTATCAGCATGATGGCATTAGTTTATATTCTATTGGGCGAGCCGCATTAGCTAATTTATTAGCTGGACGTACAATACAGGGTGGTAGTACTTTGACACAACAATTAGTAAAAAATTTGTTTTTATCTAATAATCGATCTGTTTGGCGTAAAATAAACGAAGTATATATGGCACTTATTTTGGATTATAGGTGTAGTAAAGATCGTATACTTGAATTATATTTAAATGAGGTATATTTTGGGCAAAATGGTAATGATCAGATTCGTGGTTTTCCGTTAGCCAGTTTGTATTATTTTGGAAGACCAGTAAATGAGTTAAGTGTAGATCAACAAGCTATGTTAGTAGGTATTGTTAAAGGCGCTTCATTATACAATCCTTGGCGTAATCCTAAGTTAGTATTAGAACGTCGTAATATAATATTAAAACTATTAGAAGTAGAGCATATTATAGATGACGTAACCTGTGTTATGTTAAGTAAATTGCCATTAGGTATTCAATCTAAGGGTGATATTTTCACGCCTCAACCAGCGTTTATACAAATGATACGTGAAGAATTGTATAATAAATGTGGTCATCAAATTAATAATTGTTTTGGAAAAAAAATATTCACCACTTTAGATCCTGTGTCTCAACATGCGGCAGAGCAAGCAATAGAGTTGGGTATTTCAATGTTACGCACTCGTCGAAATATTAATGATTTAGAAGGAGCAATAGTAGTGGTGGATCGGTTTAGTGGTGAAATACGTGCTATGGTAGGTGGAGCAGACCCACAATTTGCTGGTTTTAATCGTGCCATGCAAGCTAGACGTTCTATAGGTTCTTTAGTTAAACCAGTTACTTATCTTGCAGCATTAAATGATCCTAAAAAGTATCGATTAAATACATGGATTGCAGATGAGCCTATTAAGGTTAAATTAGATAATGGTAGTATTTGGGTTCCAAAAAATTATGATAGACAATTTCGTGGTAAAGTTATGTTAATTGATGCGTTAGCTAAATCTTTGAATGTTCCATCTGTAAATCTTGGCTTATCGGTAGGATTAGAAAATGTTATAAATATTTTAAAAAAATTAGGTATTCCTCCATCCGCATTAACTTCTTTACCATCTATATTTTTAGGTGCTTTAAATTTAACTCCAGTAGAAGTGGCACAAGGGTTTCAAACTATAGCTAGTGGTGGTAATTATTCTGTTTTATCTTCGGTACGTTCAATTGTTAATGATAATAATACTATTTTATATCAAAGTTTTCCACAATCTATGCACGTAATATCATCTGAGGCAGCATATTTGATATTATATGCAATGCAGCAGGTAGTATCATATGGTACATCTTGTTCTCTTTGTAAAAATTTTTCTTTATTTAATTTGGCTGCTAAAACGGGCACTACTAATGATTTACGTGATAGTTGGTTTGTTGGTATTGATGGCAGGGAAGTTGTTGTAATTTGGCTTGGTCGTGATAATAATGGTACAATTAAATTAACTGGTGCTAATGGTGCTTTGAGCATTTATCATCTTTATTTAAAATATCAACCGCCAATTACGTTAAATTTAATACCGCCGGATGGTATTATTCAGATGTTTATTGATTGTGAGGGAAATTTTATAGATAATAATGAAAAAGCTTTTTGTGTTTTGCCAGTTTGGACTGATAGTCCTCAATTGTTGTTGAATCAGGAATCGCAGGTTGTTAATTACGATCAATTACAACAAAGAAATTTTATTTGTAATCAAAAAAATGAGAGTAAAATTATAAATTGGATTCAAGAATTATTTGATAAATGATATTATATTGTTTGTATATTTTTTATTATTTGATATGTGAATAATTATTTGCAAAAATTTTTGATATATAAAGAAAAAATTTTTGTATTATTTTTATGTACAGGATAATATTTATTGATTATATTATATATATTGCGAATATTTTAATATTATATTTTATATTTATTTTTGTTATTTATTTTTATGTTTTTAATAGAAAATGTGATTTAGGTATATTAATTATAAAAAAATTAGTATTATTGTTATTAAAATTTGTTATATTTTTATTTAATATTTAATGAATTTATAAATTTATATTACATTAATTAATAACTTGATATTATTTAAAATGAGATATTTTATAAAAAAATGATTAAATAGTTTTAGAATATTAAATTAATTATTAAAAATATATTTATGGAGTATTATAAATAAGAATTTAAATATTTATTTTATTCATTAATGTTTTATTATCGTAATTGTACTATAGTTATTGAACTAACAAAGTAATATTTTTTTGTTTATTATTTAGTAATTAAATTTTCAAAATTATTTTTAAAAATATGCATTCAGTAATAATAAAATTATATTATTTATTTTATAGTATAGAGTAATGATTTTTATTTATATTACAATGACATTGTAGTATAGTATTTTTTTAATATGTATGTTGATAGATAAATTATAGAGAAATAAAATGACAGATAATAAAATGAATTTACTTTTGCAATTTACTGATGTTGCAGCAAAAAAAGTTAACAATCTTATAGAAATTCAAGGTAATAAAAATTTAAAATTGCGTGTTTATATTATTGGAGGAGGATGTAGTGGCTTTCAGTATGGTTTTATTTTAGATGAATTAGTAAATGATGGAGATTATTGTGTTGAAAAATGCGGAGCAATTTTAGTTGTTGATCCTTTAAGTTTACAATATTTGATAGGCGGTTTAATTGATTATCATGAGGAAATAAAAGGTTCACGTTTTATTGTGATTAATCCTAATGCTAAAAATACTTGTAGTTGTGGATTATCTTTTAATATTTAGTTTTTTATTTTTATTATTTTTTTCTTTTAGAACGTCTTGAATCGATTGTTATGGTGTTAAAGATTTAGTATTATAATATTTAGATGGATATGTTATTTATGATATGACATGTTACTTTTATATTTTAGCGTTGGATATTTGTTGCATAGTATTTAATGTCAAACTATAAATGAATGTTGAGTTTAATATTTTATAGCAAGGTTAGTAGTACATTAAATTATGGTATTATTTTGATGTATTGTATGTTATTTGTCACTATTACTTTTATTTTTTTTTAATTAAGTTGGTAATTATGTTATTTATTGGTGATTTAATATAAATTTTTTGTAGCGTGGGTAATATCTTTATATATTTGTAATGTCTTATATACAATAAATTTAAATAAATATTTTAATATTTTTGTATTTTGTTAAATATAGTGTTATGATTTTTTTTTGATTGTAAATAATTTTTAATAAAAATAACAATTATAATACATTGGTAGGTATCTTATAGCGTATTATAGTAACAGTTTTGTATATATTACGATTATAGTATATACATATTTATTTTTTATTTTAGAGATATTTAATTGTATTGTGAGAAATATGTAAAAGTTTTTATTTTAAGTTAATATTAATTAATAAATATTAGGTTATCTATGTTATATTTATTTATTTTGTGAAATATTTTATGTTTATTAAATATATTCATATTTTTGATTATTTCAGATATTAATAATATTTATTATTTTCAATAAGAATGTTTTTTAATGGTGTCAATGTAATTGTTTGTTGGTATGGTTTGTGAGTAATTAAGTATAATAATTTAAAAATGTATTTTAATATTTAATCAGAATATTTAGCATGGATATTTTTGTTTATTTAATAATATGATTTTATTGAATAAATAAATGTAATTTGTTAAAAAATAAAATTTATTATGTTTTTAATTCTATATTTGATAGAATATAACCATTATTTAATAATGATGTATTTAATAGTTTAATTTGTATATTATTTTATTTAAAATAGTTATTTATTTGTATCTAAATTATAGGTTAAGATGTGACAACTAATTATATTTTTATAACTGGTGGAGTAGTTTCTTCTTTAGGCAAAGGCATTGTTACGGCGTCTTTAGGTGCTGTACTCGAGGCACGAGGCTTAAATGTTACTATAATGAAGTTAGATCCATATATTAATATCGATCCAGGCACTATAAGTCCTATTCAACATGGAGAAGTATTTATTACTGAAGATGGAGCCGAAACAGATCTAGATTTAGGTCATTATGAAAGATTTATTTGTACTAAAATGACTAGTCGCAATAATTTTACAGCTGGTCGTATATATGCTAATGTTTTACGTAAAGAGCGTTCTGGTGATTATTTGGGCGCTACTGTACAAGTTATACCTCATATCACTAATGAAATAAAAAAAAATATTATGGATTGTGCTAGCAATTATGATGTTATTTTGGTTGAAATTGGTGGAACAATTGGAGATATTGAATCATTGCCATTTTTAGAAGCAATACGACAAATGGCTATAGAAAATAGTCGTGCGCGTACTTTATATATACATTTGACTTTACTACCTTATATTGCCACTTCAGGCGAACTTAAAACTAAACCTACGCAACATTCAGTAAAAGAGTTACTTTCAATTGGTATTCAACCGGATATTTTAATTTGTCGTTCTAATCGAGTGATTTCATATAATGAACGTGAGAAAATTGCTTTATTTTGTAATGTTCCTGTAAGAGCAGTAATTTCGTTAGAAGATGTAAATTCTATATATAAAATACCTATTTTGCTAAAATTGCAAGGTGTAGACAATTATATTTGTAATTTTTTTAAGTTACATTGTCGTGAACCAGATTTATCAATATGGGATGAAGTTATTTATCAAGAGAATCATCCAATAAATGAAGTAACTATTGGCGTGATTGGAAAATATGTTATATTGCCTGATGCTTATAAATCTATACTTGAGGCATTAAAACATGCTGGATTAAAGAACCGTACTGCAGTAAATATTTGTTTAATTAATTCTCAGGATATAGAAAATCAAGGAATATCAGTAATAAGAAAAAATTTAGTGGATGCTATATTGATTCCTGGGGGGTTTGGTTATCGTGGTGTAGAAGGTAAAATTATGGCTGCACAATATGCTCGCGAAAACAAAGTTCCATATCTAGGAATATGTTTAGGTATGCAAGTGGCTTTAATTGAATTTGCAAGACATGTGGTGGGTATGGTAGACGCTAATTCTACTGAATTTGCACCAGATTGTGAATACCCCGTTATAATTTTAATTCCTAATGATCAGAATAAACAAAATGGTACAGATATTTTTGATATAAAAAAACATGATGTTTGTTCTACTATGCGTCTTGGTAGTCATGTATGTCATTTAATAGAAGGTAGTATAGTACATCAAATATATGGAAAATCTATTATATTGGAACGTCATCGCCATCGTTATGAAATTAATAATTTATTATTAGGAAAAATTAAATTGGCAGGAATGAATTTTGTTGGTTTTTCAGAAGATAATAAGTTTGTTGAAGTAATTGAACTTACTGACCATCCATGGTTTATTGCTAGTCAATTTCATCCGGAATTTACTTCAACACCACGTAATGGCCATCCTTTGTTTATAAGTTTTATAAAAGCTGCAAATCATTATCATAAATATATACAAAAATAGAACATGTATAAAATGTTATTATTTTTTCATTATATTAGTTTGTTGATTTTTTTTTGAGTATTGCACTGTGGTATTATATTAGCATGTTAAATTACACATTTTATAGGAAATTATATGTCAAAAATTATAAAAATACTTGGTAGAGAAATCATTGATTCTCGTGGTAATCCTACAGTGGAAGTAGAGGTGCATTTAAAAAATGATTGCGTCGGTTGTGCATCAGTTCCATCGGGGGCTTCTGTAGGTCTTCATGAAGCAATAGAATTACGAGATGGTGATCAACATCGTTTTTTTGGCAAAGGAGTAATTCAAGCAATAAATGCAATTAATGGACCAATCATGCATGAGTTGATGAATAAGGATGCAAATGAACAAAGGGTTATTGATCAAGCCATGATAGATCTTGATGGGACTCCTAATAAATCGAGATTGGGTGCTAATGCTATTCTTGGTGTTTCTTTAGCTAATGCTAAAGCTGCCGCTATTTCTAAAAAGATTCCATTATATGAACATATTTCTGATTTAAATGGCAGTTCAAAATGTTTTTCTATGCCGTTGCCTATGATGAATATTATTAACGGCGGTAAACATGCTGATAATAATATTGATGTTCAAGAATTTATGATACAACCAATTAGTGCTAAAAGTATTAAAGAAGCAATTCGTATGGGTGCAGAAATATTCCATAGTCTTGGTAAAATTTTTAAAAAAAATGGGATTAATATTACTATTGGTGATGAAGGTGGATTTGCACCCAATTTAGAATCAAATATTGTTGCATTAGATTTTATTAAAGAAGCAACGGAATTGGCAGGTTATATTTTTGGTAAAGATATTACTTTAGCTATAGATTGTGCCGCTTCGGAGTTTTTTGATGCAGTAACAGGTATGTATAAAATTAGAAATGAAAAAAAATTATATTCAAGTACAGAGTTTGTTCATTATTTAAAAATATTGTCACAGACGTATCCTATTGTGTCTATTGAAGATGGATTAAGTGAATTAGATTGGGAAGGTTTTATTTATTTTACTAAAGTATTAGGTGATACCATACAATTAGTTGGTGATGATTTATTTGCGACTAATATTAATATTCTTCAAAAAGGTATTGCAAGTCATGTAGCTAATGCAATTCTTATCAAACCTAATCAAATAGGTTCATTAACCGAGACATTAGCAGCAATTCAATTAGCTAAGGATGCAGGGTATGCCACAATTATTTCTCATCGTTCTGGAGAAACTGAAGATTCTACGATCGCTGATTTAGCTGTTGGTACAGCTGCAGGACAGATAAAAATTGGTGCCTTGCGTTGTTCTGATCGTTTAGCTAAATATAATCAATTAATTCGTATTGAGGAATCTTTAAAATTTAAAGCACCATTTTGCGGATTAAAAGTAATTAAAAATAGAATATAGATATTTAATTATTTATTATATTAAATTTTAGTATGAAGCAGTTAAAGTACTATATATTTTGCAAAAATGTAATGAAGTTTTATTATAAAATATTTATGTTGTATAAATATTGTTTTATTAAATTTCAAATATTAAAGAGATATAGTTTTTATTGTGTTTTATGGTTATGTTTTAATGTTATCAAGAGGTTACATGTTTGGTTTTTTTACTTTTTTAGTTTTTGAGTAAAAGATATTGATGTTATTTTTGATAGTAAGATTATATAGGTTTAAAATTATTGTTTTTTTAAATATAGATAATGAGATAATTATTTATGATAAAGTCGTTTTTACCAAGTAAATCTATGCCATTGACTATTGAACAGTTGAAATGTTTAGAAAGGCTAATTAAAGATTTATCTTCTTCACAGATAGCGTGGATTTCTGGTTATTTTTGGGGGATCATTCATGATGATAATTCTCAGAATAACGATAATTTTGTTTCTCAAGATAAAATATTAAATTACGATGATATTGTTATTACTATTTTATATGCATCTCAAACTGGTAATGCCCAGCGAGTAGCTGAACAGTTATATAATGATTTACTTGCACAACAGTTTAAAGTAAAAAATATTAATATTAGGGAATATAAATATAAAAAAATTGCACAAGAGACTTTTTTATTGATTGTCACATCTACTCACGGTGAAGGTGAACCTCCAGAAGATGCTGTAGCGTTTTATAGGTTTTTATTTTCGAAAAAAGCTCCATTAATGACAAAAACTTATTTTTCTGTGTTTGCTCTTGGTGATCGTTCATACGAACATTTTGCAAAAGTAGGTAAGGATTTTGACAAACGATTAGAAGAATTAGGTGCTAAACGTTTATACAATCGATGTGATGCAGATATTGATTATCACCAGCAAGCAAATAGTTGGCGAAGCACTATTGTTTCTTTGTTGCACAAAAAATTAAGACAACAAGATAAGTGTCTAAATTTGACACAAACTGGTAATGATATTACAAAAAATAATTGTAATGCATTTTCTAAAGAGCAACCGTTAGCTGCGTATTTAATATCGAAACAAAAAATTACTAGTCGAAGTTCTATTAAAGATATACATCATTTAGAAATTGATCTTGTTAATTCTGGATTACAATACCAACCTGGTGATGCATTAGGGATTTGGTATGAAAATGATTCGGCATTAGTTAACGAAATTTTATCTTTATTAAATTTAACAGGTAAAGAGATAATAAATTTTAAAGCACAATGTTTATCTTTGGATATAATTCTTCAAAAATATTGTGAATTAACTCAAAATACATCTTTTTTTGTACGTAATTATGCTAATATACTGAATGATAAATCTTTTTTATCTTTAATCGCTCAAGAAGAAAAATTAAAAAAAATTGTGACATCTATGCCTATTGTTGATTTAATTCGTCGTTTTCCTATTAAATTAAACGCTATCCAAGTATTGGATTTATTTAGACCATTAACACCGCGTTTTTATTCTATTGCGTCCTCACAAGCAGAAGTTGGTAATGAAGTACATATTACTGTAAGCGTAGTTCGTTATAAAGTTAATGGTTATTTACGGTCAGGTGGCGCTAGTAGTTATTTAGTTGATAGATTAAATGAAGATGATGTATTAAAAATTTTTGTAGAATGTAAGGATAATTTTCGATTACCTAAAGATTCTAATACATCAATTATTATGTTGGCTTCTGGAACTGGAATTGCTCCATTTCGTGCTTTTATGCAACAACGATTCATGGATGGTTCATTGGGAAAAAATTGGTTATTTTTTGGAAATCCTCAATTTATCAATGATTTTCTTTATCAAGTAGAGTGGCAACGTTATTTTAAAGATGGTTTATTAACTCGTATTGATACAGCGTGGTCGAGAGATCAAAGTAATAAAATTTATGTACAAAATAAATTATTAGAACAAGGTTCTGAAATATGGCGTTGGTTAAATGATGGGGCACATATTTATGTTTGTGGTGACGCTCGTTATATGGCGTATAGTGTGGAACAAGCATTATTAAAAATAATAATGAAATACGGTGTGATGAATCTGGAAAAATCTAATGAATTTTTAGATATGATGCGTATTCAAAAACGTTATCAACGGGATGTATATTAAATGAATTCTCAAAAATTTAAAGTAGTATCATTATTATCTGATCATGAACGTTTAAAACGTGAGAGTAATTTTTTACGTGGTACAATCGTTCAGGATTTAGAGGATAAGTTAACTGGTGGTTTCAATGGTGATAATGTCCAATTAATTAGATTTCATGGTATGTATCAACAAGACGATCGTGATTTACGTGCAGAACGAATGGAACAAAAGTTAGAACCATTGATCAATATTATGTTGCGTTGTAGATTACCTGGTGGCATTATTACTCCTAATCAGTGGGTGGGTATAGATAATTTTTCTAAACAGCATACCTTATATGGCAGTATACGTTTGACTACTAGACAAACTTTTCAGTTGCATGGTATATTGAAACCTAAATTGAAAAATATACATAAATTGTTACATGAATTAGGTTTAGATTCTATTGCTACAGCTGGTGATGTTAATCGTAATGTTTTGTGTACTTCTAATCCAATGGAGTCGGAATTACATAGTCAGGTGTGGCTTTGTGCAAAAAAAATTTCTGCACATTTGTTACCTAAGTCTAATGCTTATGCGGAAATTTGGTTGGATGGAAAAAAAACTGAGTATACTGAGCAAGAAATAATTTTAGGCTCTACTTATTTACCCCGTAAATTTAAGATTTCCTTAGCTATTCCACCGCAAAATGATGTGGATGTTCATGCTAATGATTTAAATTTTATTGCTATTAATAATGAAAATGGTCGTTTAATTGGTTTTAATGTGTTAGTAGGTGGCGGTTTGGCCATGACATATGGAGATACTAGTACATATCCACGTAAAGCTAGTGAATTTGGTTATATTATTAAGGATGATATTTTGAAGATCGTTGAAGCTGTGGTTACTGTTCAGAGAGATTGGGGAGATAGAGTTAATAGAAAAAATGCTAAAACTAAGTATACTTTGGATAGAGTAGGGGTAAACAAGTTTAAAAAAGAAGTAGAAGATCGTTCTGGTGTCAAATTTGTTCCAATTGTACCTTATGTATTTTCTGAACGTGGTGATCGTTTTGGTTGGATTAAGGGAATGCATGGATTGTGGCATTTTACTGTGTTTATAGAAAATGGGCGTATTCTTGATTATCCAGATAAGTTATTAAAAACTGGTTTAGCTAAAATAGCTGATGTACATAAAGGTGTGTTTCGTTTAACTGCTAATCAGAATTTGATTATTTCTGATGTAAGAGAAGAAGATAAAGGTATAATTGAGTTTTTAATGAGGAAGTATGGTGTCATTGGTGATAATATTACGTTACAACGTAAATCGTCTATGGCTTGCGTGTCTTTTCCTACTTGCCCTCTTGCTATGGCAGAAGCTGAAAGATTTTTGCCCCAATTTGTTACCAAAGTAGAACATATAATGTTAAAATATGGTTTGGCTAATGATTCTATAATTTTGCGTATTACAGGTTGTCCTAATGGTTGTGGTCGTGCGATGTTGTCAGAAATAGGTTTGGTAGGTAAAGCGCTTGGTCGTTATAATTTATATTTAGGTGGTGATTATACAGGAACTCGTATCCCTCGCATGTATATGGAAAATATTACTGAAGATCAAATTTTAAAAATATTAGATGATACTATTGGACGTTGGTCACGTGAACGTTATGAGAGAGAATCTTATGGTGATTATGTAATACGAGCTAAAATAATTAAGCCGGTTTTAAATTCTGTGGAAGATTTTTATGTTTCAGATTGAATGTTTAATTAAATGAATAAATATAGTTTAAATTATTTTAATTCTTTAAATATAGAGAAGCAGTGTTCGTTTTTAAATAAGATAAATTTAAAGTTGAATAATTTTACAGTAGAACAGAGAATTAATTGGGCCTTGGAATATTTACCCAAAGAAATTGTTCTTTCTTCTAGTTTTGGAGTTCAATCGGTTGTTAGTTTGCATTTGATGATTCGTCAATTTCCTAATATTCCTGTTGTTTTAATTGATACTGGTTATTTATTTCCTGAAACTTATCGTTTTATTGATCAATTAACAGAGCAACTAAAATTAAATTTACGGGTTTTCCGGCCTGTAAAATCTCCTGCTTGGCAAGAAGCACGTTATGGCAAATTGTGGAAGCAAGGAGTACAAGGGATTAAATACTATAATTATATTAATAAAGTGGAACCTATGTTACATGCTTTAAAAAAACTTCGAGTAGGCACTTGGATAGCTGGTGTACGACGACAACAGTCACATAGTCGTAAAAAATTAATGATATTATCTATCCAACATCATGTTTTTAAGTTGTTACCTATCGTTGATTGGACCAATCAACAAGTACATCAATATATTAAAAAATATATGTTAATGTATCACCCGTTATGGGAGCAAGGTTATGTATCATTAGGTGATATTCATACTACTAATAAATGGGATTTTGGTATTAGTGAAGAGGAGACTCGGTTTTTTGGTTTAATAAGAGAATGCGGTTTACATTATAGCAAGTAATTTTTTTATATTTTTATACGTTGAGTTTTAATAAGATATTATGATTTAAAGATTTATTGTAAATTGTTTGATATTTGTTATGGTTGTTATTACTTGTTTTAAGTACTAGTAAGTTAATTGTGTAAGTAAATTTATTTTTTTACAAATAATAATTGATATGTCGTTTTTTTAGCTTATTACTATAATAATACATGTGTATTGTTTGATTTATTGATATTATTTTATTGAGAAGGAATATGTGTATTTTATATATTTATGAATAATTAATTAAATTGTTGGAATAATAGTATGCGTTATTATATTTTACAAAAATTAATTGTTTTTTTGTTTTCATTATTTGTTAAATTTTAATATATAACTTTGTTTTATATAGGTTTTGTGTGGAATATTTAGCCATATTGGTTGATCTTAAAAATCGTCCCGTATTAGTAGTTGGTGGTGGGGTTGTTGCTGCACGTAAAGTGCGTATGCTGAAGTGTGCAGGAGCTAAGATCAAGTTAGTAGCAGATATGTTATGTTGTGAATTACTTTCATTAGTTAATGATAATAAAATTCAATGGATAGATAAAAAATTTAATTCATTAATGCTAGATGGAATATTTTTAGTTATTGTTGCCACTGATAATAAAGAACTTAATACTTTAGTGTATTGTAATGCTAATAAACGACATATATTAGTTAATGTTGTGGATGATCAGTTGAAATGTTCTTTTATTTTTCCTTCTATTATTAATCGTAATCCTATTATAGTAGCTATTTCTTCTTGCGGTAAAGCTCCTGTATTAACTCGTATATTACGAGAAAAATTAGAAGCATTATTACCTAATTTTCTTGGTATTATGGCTTCTTTAGCAGGATCTTGGCGTAGTGTAGTAAAAAAACATATTTTAAATATAGTTGAACGTCGTAAATTTTGGGAAAATGTGTTTTGCAGTGCTTTTGCTGATTTAATAGCAAAAGGGCGATTGAAAGAAGCTAATACGTTTTTATCTCAATCGCTTGATTCAAAAAGTTTTGTACAATCAGGATCTATAGCTTTAGTAGGAGCAGGTCCTGGCGATAGCGGTCTACTTACATTGCGAGGTTTACAACTTATTCAACAAGCAGATGTAGTTTTATATGATGATTTAGTTAGCCAAGATGTTCTTAGTATGGTTCGTCGTGATGCTCAATGTATTTGTGTTGGTAAACGAGTTAACAATAATTCTATATCACAAAATACAATAAATGATTTATTAGTTAAATTAGCAAATGAGGGTAATCGAGTAGTAAGACTCAAAGGTGGTGATCCATTAATTTTTGGACGTGGTGGTGAAGAATTGCAAAGAATTATAGAATCAGGCATTTCCTTTCAGATAGTACCTGGTATTACAGCAGCTTCTGGAGCTGCTGCATGCACTGGTATTCCATTAACTCATCGTAAATATTCTCATAGTATTGTTTTTATTAGTGGTCATTTATGTTGTAATGATTATGATAAATTAAATTGGAAAATGCTATCATGCAAATATCAAACTTTAGTTATTTATATGGGTATAATGAATGCATCAAAAATTGGTAGTTTATTAATTAATCATGGTAGAGATTTAAAAACACCTGTAGCAATTATTAGTCGCGCCACTTATAGGGATCAAAAAATATTAGTTGTGCAATTAGAACAGTTACAACATTTTTCTCAATATGTAGTACTTCCGGCATTATTGATAATTGGTGAAGTTGTTTCATTTTATGTGAAGACTAATTTGTTTAGTCAACAAGATTTTAATATCTATGAGTTTAATTCAGTTATTAAATTATATTAGGGAATGGTTTGTACATGATAGAATTTCAAAAAACTTTTACTTATTTACAAGAATTAGAATCAGAAAGTATTTATATTTTTCGTGAAGTAGTTGCTGAATTTAATAAACCTGTAATGTTGTATTCAATTGGTAAAGATTCTTCAGTAATGTTGCATATAGCTCGTAAGGCTTTTTATCCTGCCAGATTACCATTTCCTTTGTTACATGTAGATACTGGTTGGAAATTTCGTGAGGCTTACAGATTTCGTGATTTTATGGCAAAAAAGTATAACTTTGATTTGCTAGTTTATCAAAATTTAGATGGTATTAATAGGGGTATTAATCCATTCATCCATGGTAGTGCTATATATACTGATATTATGAAAACTGAAGGTTTGAAACAAGCTTTAAATAAATATAATTTTGATGCAGCTTTCGGTGGCGCTAGACGTGATGAAGAAATTTCTCGTGCTAAAGAACGAGTTTATTCATTTCGTGATCGGCATCATCGTTGGGATCCTAAAAATCAACGACCTGAAGTTTGGCATAATTACAATGGGAAAATTAATCAAGGAGAAAGTATTCGTGTCTTTCCTTTATCTAATTGGACAGAATTTGATGTATGGCAATATATATTTTTGGAAAATATAGATATTGTATCTTTGTATTTAGCAAAGTATCGCCCTGTTGTAGAACGCAATGGTATGTTAATAATGGTAGATGATGATCGTATTGATCTTAAAAATGGAGAAACCATTCACGAGCTTATGGTACGTTTTCGTACTATCGGATGTTGGCCGTTAACTGGTGCTTTTGAATCCAAGGCTGAAACTTTGTTAGATGTTCTTGAAGAAATGCTTATTTCTACTAATAGTGAACGTCAAGGGAGAATGATTGATTCTGATCAATCTGCATCTATGGAAATGAAAAAACGTCAAGGTTATTTTTAGTTAATGGTTTGAAATGAATATTACAAAACAACAAATTAAACAACAAGGCGGTATTAGGGCATATTTATATGCTCAACAATATAATAAATTATTGCGTTTTTTAACTTGTGGCAGCGTAGATGATGGTAAAAGTACTTTAATTGGTCGTTTATTACATGATACAAATCAAATTTGTGATGATCAATTGTTAAAATTATATAATGATAGTAAACGTTTAGGTTATTGTGATGATACTAAATTAGATTTAGCTTTATTGTTAGATGGTTTACAGGATGAACAAGCACAGGGAATTACTATTGATGTTGCATATCGTTATTTTTTTACTTCAAAACGTAAGTTTATTATTGCTGATACTCCAGGTCATGAACAATATACTCGTAATATGGTTACTGGTGCTTCTACAAGTGATGCAGCTATTTTATTAATTGATGTTCGTAAAGGATTACGAGAACAAACGAAAAGACATAGTTTTATAAGTATTTTATTGGGTATAAGTTATCTTGTAGTAGTAGTGAATAAAATGGATTTAGTTAATTATAATCATGATCTTTTTGAAAAGATTAAGCAAGATTATCTTATTTTTGTTAATCAATTATCAGTTAATATTAATATTGTGTTTATACCACTATCTGCTTTGAATGGAGATAATGTTATTAAAAAATCAAGCAATATGTCTTGGTATCATGGATCAACATTATTGGATATTTTAGAAAATATTGATTTAACTAATTGTCCAGGTAAACAAAAATCTTATGCATTACGTTTTCCAGTGCAATATATTATTCGTCGATCTGATTTAGACTTTCGTGGTTATAGTGGTTCAATAGCTTCTGGTAAGATATGTGTTGGTCAATTAATAAAAATTTTACCATCTAAAATAATTTCAAAAGTTGATCGTATTATTACTGTTAATGGGGATTGTAAAGAAGCATGGGCAGGTGAAGCAATTACTTTGACATTAGCAGATAATGTTGATCTTTCTCGTGGGGATCTAGTGATAGATAAAAATGAAATATTACATGCTGTGTCTTGTGTTATAGTAGATGTAGTTTGGATGTCCGAACAAGCATTAGTGGTGGGGCAAGTTTTTGATATAAAAGTCGCCAACAAAATCAGCTATGCTTTTGTTAAAAATATTCAATATCAAATAAATATTGTTACGTTAGATCGTCACGTTGTTGATAGTTTACCATTAAATGGTATTGGATCGGTAGAGTTATGCTTTGATGAACCTTTGTTTTTAGATATGTATTCCGATAATAAAATAACTGGTGGTATTATTTTTATTGATAGGTTGAGCAATGTCACAGTTGGGATTGGTATGGTACGTAAATTATTAATTAAGGATTGTGACAAGCAAAGTAATATTTATACTGATTTTGAGTTGGCTTTAAATTCATTAGTTTGTCATTATTATCCTCATTGGGGTGCACGTAATTTGTCAGAGGATACATAAATTTATGATTAATAGTTCTAATAATTTTGCTTTACATAATCAAAATATTTCTTGGTATTTTCATAGAATTCAACGGCAAGATCGTGAACGATTACATAAACATCGTAGTATGTTATTTTGGTTTACTGGTTTGTCAGGATCTGGTAAATCTACTCTGGCTAGTGCATTAGAGAAAGAGTTATATCATCGTTCTATTAGCACTTATTTGTTGGATGGTGATAATTTACGATATGGTCTCTGTCGTGATTTAAATTTTACTGATAATGATAGATGTGAAAACATGCGGAGAGTAGGAGAAGTTGCGAAATTAATGTTTGATGCTGGTTTGGTAGTCTTATCAACTCTTATTTCTCCTTATCGTTCTGAACGGCAATCTATAAGAAATAAATTTCCTACAGGTTCTTTTGTTGAAATATTTGTTGATACACCATTAAATATTTGTGAAAAACGAGATCCTAAAGGTTTATATAAGAAATCCAGAGCTGGTAGTATAGAAAATTTTACCGGCATTGATGGAGTATATGAAGAACCACATGAACCAGAAATTCATCTTGATGGTCAAGAATTGTTAATAGATCTTATAAGGATTTTGTTGGAAAAGATTGATGTTTGTTTGTTGTGTTAAAAATAAAATATTATTTTAATTACATAATATGTTTTATGTATTACATCTAAAAGTAGATTATTAAATTATTAAATTTTTAGATGATATTGGGCTTGATTTTAAAGGTTTGATATGATAAAACTCGAGTTTTGCTTATTTATATTAATAATGTGGCTGCAATGTTTGTTTTGGTTTGGTAAAAATGGTATGCGAGAATTGCAATCAGTTAACAGTTCTATTAGAAATCAAGAGTATGCTGCTAGTCATATTATTAGCATGAAAATACGTAATGATAAATTGTTTGCTGAAATTAATGATTTGTACAATGGATATGAAGCCATTGAAGAACGTGCCCGTACCAATTTGTGTATGATTAAAAAAGGTGAAATGTATTATCGTTTAGTGTCAAATTAATTATAAGAAAGTTAATAATAAAGATTAAATTTTAAATTAGTGGAATGTTTTTTTGAAAAAAGATTTTCCTGATGTTGTTGCTGTGTTACCAGCAGCTGGTGTGGGTAGTCGTATGAAACATCATCTACCTAAACAGTATTATATTATTAATGATAAAACTTTATTAGAGCACGCTGTTGATGCGTTAATGTATCAACCATGTATTAAACAAATAATAGTTGTTATTAATTGTTGTGATCATTGGTTCCATAAATTACCAATCGCAAATGATTCTAGAATTAGTGTAGTAGTTGGAGGCAAGACACGTGCTGATTCAGTAATGATTGCTCTTGAACATATTCATCAAAGTGAATGGGTTATAATACATGATGCAGTACGTCCTTGTTTACATCAGGATGATCTTCTGCGTTTACTTGAAGTAACTATTTTTTCACATATCGGAGGTATTTTAGCTATACCAGTATCAGACACTATAAAACGAGCGTATACTTATAGTGATATTATACATTATACGATAGAACGTAAAGATTTGTGGCGTGCTTTAACCCCACAATTATTTAATTGTAATCTTTTAAAAAAATCACTTGCTCAACTTTTAGAACGTGGTTGTATTATTTCTGATGAAGCGGCAGCATTAGAAATGTGTGGATATCATCCGCAATTAATTATTGGCAGGTCAGATAATATTAAGGTAACTTATCCGGAAGATTTAATATTAGCGGATGTTTATTTATCTAAAATTTATGCTAAATAGGGTATTTAAAAAAATGAGAATTGGTCATGGTTTTGACGTACATAAGTTTGGAGGGGGTAAACCATTGGTAATTGGTGGAGTTGTTATTCCTTTTTCACAAGGATTATTAGCTTATTCTGATGGAGATGTTTTGTTACATGCTGTTATTAATTCTTTTTTGGGTGCTGCAGCATGTGGTGATATTGGTATGATATTTCCTAATACTGATGAGAAATTTAAGGGTGCAAGCAGTCGTGATTTATTACGTATTGTATGGAAAAAAATCCTTAATAAAGGCTATCAGCTAAGTAATTTAGATATTACTGTTATTATTCAAATGCCACAATTATCGTCTTATATTTTTCAGATACGTAAAAATATTGTAGAGGATTTAAATTGTCAAATAGATATGATTAGTGTTAAGTCTGTGACGACTGAAAAATTAGGATTTATTGGGAGAAATGAAGGTATTGCATGTGAATCTTTAGTGTTGTTAATTTAAAAATTTTATATAGTTTGTCAATTAATAATAAGATATTATACAATGGGATTGTGGATGAATTTTGTTTTTTATTGATAAATTAGTATATTGATTGGCTAATTTTATCAATATTTTGAATAGTGTTATGTATTATGTTTTAGTTATATATAATACTATTAAGATATTATTTAATGCAGTTATTTATTTATAATGTTTTCTCGGTAGTATATTATATTACATTGTTATTAAAGAATTAGATTAGTTTGATTATGATGCAGATATCTTCAATAAATTTATGTTATTGTTAGATGATGTTTTGTTGTTATTAAATAAATTAATCACTATAGTTGAATGCAATAGTTGTTACGTTTATTATGTTGATATATACAAGTATTGAGATAGTGAGTTAAGGCATCATTTTATAGTTATTATATTGCAAATAAAATAGATAATGTTAAGTGGTGATATTTTGATATTAATTGAGTAATTTATATATATCATTATTATTTAACGCTAGTCACTGAATTGATATTATAAGTTTAAATGTTGTTAATAAGGGTGTTATATAAAACATTTTGTATAAATTATTATATTATATTATATCATGTATTTGTTTAAATTATTGTTCTTATTCTTATACAAAATTATTTGTGATTAAAGTTGACAATGATATAACACATCCATTTTACATTTTGTGTGTAGATTATTTAAAATACAAGCATAATTATAAAAAAGTATTTAATGAGGTTTATCATCATTATTATAAAATTCAAAATGATGATACTTTGTTTTATATTTCTTGGATAACTAAGAATGATTATCTATTTGTAGTAAAAAAAAATAATACTCAAGAATTTAATACATTGAAACTTGGAAATATGTTATATGTTAATAGTACTAACTTAAAATTAATTAATTCTTTATCATGTGTTTATCGTGTTGTTCATAATTTTATTTATTTAAATGAATGGGGTAGGTGTTTTTATTCTTGTTTTGGAAAAATAATCATTAAAATTAAAAGTTATTTTATTTTTAGTAGAAGTAATAATGATGCTGGCATTATATATCCTGTATTTAAAGAAATTAAATCTATCAATGTAGGTGATTATTATTTAGTGTCTTATAATATAGAACAAAACAATATTACTCATTTGATGTTATCTACTGCTACCGTGAGCAGTTGGCAATGGCCTACAGATGGTAAGATCGTTGATTATTTTTCTTCTATTGAAGGAGGTAATAAGGGAATAGATATTTCAGGATCATTAGGTCAACCTGTACTAGCTGCTGCCAATGGTAAAGTAGTATATGCTGGTAATGCGTTACGGGGATATGGAAATTTAATTATTATTCAGCATAATAATGATTATTTAAGTGCTTATGCTCATAATGAGTTAATATTAGTTAATGAACATCAAAAGGTTAAGGCAGGACAGAAGATAGCAACTATGGGTCATACGGAAACAAATTTTGTCAAGTTACATTTTGAAATTAGATATAAAGGTAAATCTGTTAATCCGTTATTTTATCTTCCATAAGGTGAATGTTTTTAGGTTATTTAGTGTTATTGGTGTAATTAACATGTGGTATATATATGAAGTTAATTGAGTGTGTATCAAAAAATTGTATTTATTGTGGATAAGTAATGTTATGTATTTAATGATTTTTATAAATATTGTGTTAATTTATTAAAAATTTTATTTAGAATTAATGTAATAAATTTTAGAAAGTAGTTAATAATAACTAATATGTTTTGTGATTTGAATTACATAATATTTATTTTAATCACTGGGTATGTAACTAATAAAAATGTATATGTATTTTAGTTTAAATATTGTATATTTTAGTATTTAATATGCAACTAGCAAAATGATTAATTATTTTTAAGTTATTCAAAGCTTATTGTTTAATTATTGTTAGTGAATTATTGATATAATAACTAATGTCGTGTAATTTTTAATTAATTATTAGTATGATATTATCATTCAATTCAATTACATATATAGTTAATATTGTTAATATTTTTATTAATATTTGGTTTTTATCTTTCTAAGTAGTAATGTGTTTTTATTGAAAAATTTATTTGAATAATGATTATTGATTTATTAAAGTTATATTTATATTTTTTTTAATTTTTATTTTGTTTTTATTAATGTTATTTTTAGAATATTATATAATGCTGGACTTTGGTTAAATTAATAAAATATAAATTAAAGATGTAATGTATGTATATTGTGTAAAGTAATTATTTGTTTTGTTATTATTGAGCATAATGATGAGTAAAAGTACTGTTGAGATACGTCAAGCATTTCTTGATTTTTTTTGTACAAAAGGACATTATGTGTTTCCTAGTAGTTCATTAATACCTGATAATGATCCGTCTATTTTGTTTACTAATGCTGGTATGAATCAATTTAAGAATATGTTTTTAGGCTTAGAGCAATGTTTGCATAACCGCATTGTTACCATTCAGCGTTGTATTCGAGTTGGAGGCAAGCATAATGATTTAAATCAGGTGGGATATACACCTAGACATCATACTTTTTTTGAAATGTTGGGTAATTTTAGTTTTGGTGATTATTTTAAATATGATGCTATAAAATTTTCATGGGAATTGTTAACTAGTAAATATTGGTTTAATTTACCTAAAGATAGGTTATGGACGACGGTATATGATTCTGACGATGAATCTTATAATATTTGGTTGCATGAAATAGGTATATCACCTCAACATATTATTCGGATAGGGGATAATAAAGGAGGTGAATTATATGATTCTGATAATTTTTGGCAAATGGGTGATTTTGGTCTATGCGGCCCTTGTTCAGAAATTTTTTATGATCAAGGAGATCATATTTGGGGGGGGCTTCCAGGGACTGTAGAGGCAATCGGGGATCGTTATGTTGAAATTTGGAATTTAGTATTTTTGCAATTTGATAGGCAAATAAATGGTGAATTATTGCCTTTATCTATTCCTTCGGTAGATACAGGTATGGGTTTGGAGAGAATTGCAGCTATATTACAATCTGTTGATAATAATTATCATATTGATTTATTTCGTAAGTTAATTGTTGCTATATCACAAATAGTTGGTGTTACTGATTTAAATACAGTATCTTTACGTATCATTGCAGATCATATTCGTTCATGTACTTTTTTGATTAGCGATGGTGTTGTGCCTTCAAACGAAGGTCGCGGTTATGTTTTACGACGTATTATCAGGAGAGCTATTCTCCATGGCAAAAAGTTATGTGTAAGTAATATTTTCTTTTATAAATTAGTTGAGCCTGTAATTGATATTATGGGTTTTATAATTCATGGAATATCTTTACAACAAAAAATGATCGAGGATATTTTATGTAATGAAGAAAAGAAATTTGTTACTACACTGCAACGAGGAATGGATTTATTAAATATTACATTGTCAAAATTAACTGAAAATATTTTAGACGGTAAGACGGCATTTTATTTATATAATACGTATGGTTTGCCGTTAGAATTTACTTTAGATATCTGTCGTGAACATGGTATAAAAGTGGACGACATCGGGTTTCATCGTGCTATGTTGATAGCACAACAGAATGCGCGTAATTTTAGTAATTTTAATTACAGTCATATTGCCTTTATTAATAAGTTTACAAAGTTTGTTGGTTATGATCAATTTGAACATAATAGTAAAGTTATTGCTTTATTTAAGAATAATCACTCAGTAAAAATGATTGGCGTGAATGATGAAGCGTGTGTAGTACTTGATATAACTCCTTTTTATAGTACAGGTGGTGGGCAAGTTGGAGATTGTGGTGAATTAAACGCTTTATTAGGTATTTTTAAAGTAATCGATGTACAAAGAATTGGTCAGGTTATAGTACATCAAGGCAAGATGCTATCTGGAGTATTAAATGTTGGTGATCATGTATTAGCTAAAATTGACAAATTACATCGATTGCGTGTTTCTTTAAATCATTCGGCAACACATTTATTACATTCTGCATTAAATTATGTTTTGAATATAAATGTTCTTCAAAAGGGTTCTTTTATTAGTGAAAAATATTTACGTTTTGATTTTGCCTATGATAAAGAGATTAATTTTAATCAAATATGTTTAATAGAAGATTTTATTAATCAGCAAATACGATGCAATCTTTCTGTTGTTACTAGGTTAATGTCGCTAGATGTTGCTCTTAGTAAGGGAGTGAAGGTTTTATCAGGTGAAAAATATAATGCTCATGAAGTACGTGTATTAAGTATAGGAAATGTTTCTTCTGAATTATGTGGAGGTACTCATGTTGATCGGACTGGTAATATTGGTTTATTCATTATAACTGCGGTTTTTGGAATAGCTTTGGGGGTACGTAGAATTGAAGCTGTTACTGGTAATATAGCGTTGTCTATTGTGCAGCAAAATAAAAGTATTCTGCAAAGAGTTTCTCATCTTTTGAAAATTGATAATAAAAATATAGTTAAGAAAGTAAGTAATTTATTAAATTATACACAGCAACTGGAAAAAGAAGTTAAATTTTTGAAAAATCAAATTATATTTCAAAAAAGTATGTCTTTAATTAATTGTGTGCGTTATATTAAAGATGTACAGGTATTAATTAGTCATGTAAAAAATGTTGATATAAATATGTTGCGTAACATGGTAGATAATCTTAAGGATAAATTAATATCAGGTATCATTATTCTCGCAATTATAAATAGAAATGATAAAGTTAATTTCGTGGTAGGAGTAACTAAAGATTTAATGAATCGTATAGATGCTGTAAAAATTTTAAGTTTTTTATCGAGTAGAATGCAAGGAGGTAAAGGTGGTGGACATCCTGGTTTAGCACAAGGTGGTGGATATGATAAAGTATTTTTATCGGCGGCATTAATTAGCGTAGATGCTTTTTTAGCCATGAGTTTGTAATATAGAAGTTATTAAAAATTTATTTTTTAAATTTTTAATCATTATAAAACTTACAATGAGATGTATGAAGTAGTATTTTTTTGAAGGGATTGTTATTTGAAATTTCAAGGAGTATGAGAATGCTTATTCTGACTCGAAGAATTGGTGAAACTCTTATGATTGGTGATAAAGTTACTGTTACTGTATTAGGTGTTAAAGGTAATCAAGTTCGTATTGGTGTTAATGCTCCAAAGGACATATCTATACATCGAGAAGAAATTTATCAGCGCATTCAAGCTGAAAAGTAATAGTGATTTATTTTATTTTATTTTTTTAGGATTGTATTTTTTAGTAATTAATATTCAAGTAAATTTTTTGTTATATCGTAAAAGTTTGAGTGGTATTTTGCTGTTTTTTAATTTTAGCTATATTTTTAATAAATTTTTTGATTTATTTTTTTACGAAATATAATTTTATTAAATAATAGTATTATTATAATATATCGTTATTAGTAGTGTAGGTGAGGTGGTCGAGGGGTTAAAGGCGCTCCCCTGCTAAGGGAGTATATGGTTTAAACTGTATCGAGGGTTCGAATCCCTCCCTCACTGTTTGAATGGAAATTGTTATAATATATTTGCACCCGTAACTCAGTTGGATAGAGTACTCGGCTACGAACCGGGTTGTCGGGGGTTCAAATCCTCCCGGGTGCGAGTATAGTTTTTAATTAGTTAGATAATTCATTTTTTTGTGTTTGTGTTTGATTGAGAAGAAAAGTATGATGGCTTACTTTTAGTTTTATATTTTTATGTATTTAGCAGTTTGTTAACAAGTTACAGTATATTTATATTTAACTATTTATTAAATATAATGAGTTGGATATTAATTTATATTGGCTAATGTACGTTTGTTTGTGTTTATGATAAAGATGTAAAATTTTTTATATAATAATTTGATAGTTGTATAGTGTTTTTTATGAGTACGTATTTAGTAAAATATTTTATTTTTTAATGTTGTTTTAATTGTTAATTATATATTATATAGGTAATATATACCACGGCATTAATTAAAACCTTATAAATAAGACTATTTATATAGCGTATTCTGTTGCTGTGCTATTATGATTTTTTTTAGTTTTGGTGTATAATGTTTTGTATTTTATTTTTTATGATTGTTTATTTTATTATTGACAAATTATTATTTGTAAAACAGGTTGTGCATGATAAGTTAATAATTTTTTTTGAGTGAAAATATTATGTTTGAACGTTTATCTAATAGATTATTAAATACTTTACGTAAAATTCAAGGTCCTGTTCTTTTGACTGAGAGTAATATTAAGGATACTTTATGTGAAGTACGACAAGCATTATTAGATGCAGATGTTTCTTTGTCAGTAGTAAATAGTTTTATCGATTTAGTAAAAAAAGATGCTTTGGGTCAAAAAGTTAATAAGGGTTTAACTCCTGGTCAAGAATTAATTAAGATTATACGTACTTATTTGATTACAGCAATGGGGGGGGGTAATAGTAACTCTGTTGGTTTAAATTTACTCGGACAAACTCCATTAGTAATATTTATGGTAGGTCTGCAGGGAGCAGGAAAAACTACGAGTGTGGCTAAACTTGGTAATTTTTTAAGAAAAAAAAATAAAAAGGTATTAGTAGTATCTACAGATATTTATCGTCCAGCAGGTGTTAAACAATTAGAAATTTTAGCTCATAAGAGTGATATTGATTTTTTTTCTTCTGATTTTGATCAAAAACCAATTGATATAATAAAATTAGCTTTAAATACAGCGCATATTAAATTCTATGATATATTATTAGTTGATACTGTGGGTTGTTCTCATACTAATCAGAGTTTGATGTCAGAGATAGTGGATGTTTGCTCTGTTGCTAAACCTATAGAGACTTTACTTGTAGTAGATTCTATGATTGGACAAGATGCAGCAAATGTTGCCGATGCGTTTAATCGACTATTACCATTAACTGGCATTATCCTTACTAAGGTGGATGGTGATGCACGTGGAGGAGCAGCATTTTCTATTTATCATATTACTAAGAAACCGATAAAGTTTATTGGGGTAGGCGAAGGTATTGATGCTTTGGAGCCCTTTTATCCAGATCGTTTAGTAGGGCGAATTTTAGGGATGGGTGATGTTTTGTCTTTAATTGAAGATATCGAAGATAAAGTAGATAAAGTGCAAGTAGAAAAATTAGTCAATAAAGTAAAAAGTGGTGATGATTTTAATTTGTTTGATTTTATGAATCAATTGAAACAGATGAGTAATATGGGTGGAATGCTTAAGATTTTAAGCAAATTACCTGGTATTTCTTATTTACCAGAGGTTGTCAGATCAAAATTAGATGATAATTTTTTTAATCGTATGTTAGTTATTATTAATTCTATGACTATTCAAGAGCGTAATAATCCTAAAATTATTCAGGGATCACGTAAAAATCGTGTTGCGCGTGGATCTGGTGTAAAAATTCAGGATGTCGATAATTTATTACGGCAATTTTTTGAGATTCAAAATGTTATGAAGAAAATTAATAAATATGGTATATCAAAAGTTATGAGAACTTTACATAGTAAAATTTTTTCTAGTTTTAGTAATAAATATTAATGTTTTTAAAATAAGTAATAATCAAACATGATATACTGTTATAATTAATCAAAGATAGTTTAGTTCTAGGGTCTTATTGCTTGTTAAGAAGTATAGAGGATGCAAAAAAATGGTAATAATACGATTAGCCCGTGGAGGGGTTAAAAAACGCCCCTTTTATCGTGTTGTTGTTACTGATAATAGAAATGCTAGAAATGGTCGATTTATAGAACGTGTTGGTTTTTTTAATCCGATTTCTATTATGAATAAAGTGGAGAATTTAAGTTTAAACATGGATCGGATAACCTATTGGATAGATAGAGGAGCTCAAGTTTCTACACGAGTTTTTTCTTTAATAAAAAATGTTAAAAGTAAATAATATAGATTTATGATTATGTCGATAATTAATCAAGATTTTATTTATGGGCCTAAAAATCTCATAATTTTAGGAAAATTCGGAAAAGCGCATGGGATTATGGGTTGGTTGAAAGTTATTTCATTGACAGAGACATTGTGTAATATTATTGATTATCAGCCATGGTTAGTTTTTGCACTTTCCAAATGGCATTGTTTGTTTGTAGAATATTGGCGGTATTATAATAAAAATATACTTGTTAAGATTAAAGGCATTAAGGATCGTAATATTGCTTTTTCTTTGGCTAATTGTGTTATTAATATCGATGTTTCTCAATTACCATCTCTTAAACAAAATGAGTATTATTGGAAAGATTTACTGGGTTGCCAAGTATTAGCTAAAGATGGTTACCAAATAGGTAAAGTAACAAGTTTAATAAAAACTGGCGCAAATGATGTTTTAGTAGTAAAAGCTATTACGCAAAAATTTTTTGGTATAAAAGAATATTTGATTCCATTTATTCAAGATCAAGTAATTAAAAATGTCAGTCTTGCCAAAAGAATTATTAATGTTGATTGGGATTATAATAGTTGTTACTAAAAGTAAAATTATTTAAGATAATTTTATTAGATAATTGGTATAATGTATGCAAATTGGTATAGTTAGTTTGTTTTCTCAAATGTTTCATGCTATTACTAATTTTGGTGTAACTAGTAGAGCAATAAAAAAAGGTATATTACATTTAGAATTTTGGAATCCTCGTGATTTTACTACGAATCACCATCGTACTATTGATGACCGTCCCTATGGTGGTGGGCCAGGGATGTTGATGATGATGCAACCTTTACGAGAGGCGATTCATGCTGCTAAATATAAAATAGGTAGTAATGGTGAATATGTTAACGTTGTATATCTTTCTCCTCAAGGTTGTAAACTGGATTATCAAGGTGTTAAAGAATTATCTTCTAATTTAAAATTGATTTTAGTGTGTGGACGTTATGAAGGAGTGGATGAACGATTAATTGAGAGTGAAGTGGATAAGGAATTATCCATAGGGGATTATATTCTTAGTGGCGGTGAATTAGCAGCAATGGTACTGATAGATGCAATGGTAAGGTTGTTGCCCGGTGTTTTGGGTAATCAAATGTCGTCTATAAGTGATTCATTTGCTTATGGTATATTAGATCATCCGAATTATACTCGTCCTAAAATATTAAACAATATGCAAGTTCCTGCTATTTTGTTATCTGGTCATCATAGGAAAATTTATCAATGGCGTTTAAAACAAGCATTAGGACGAACTTGGTTGAGAAGGCCTGATCTTTTTAAAAAATTAAAATTAAATAAAGAGCAAAAAAAGTTATTAAGTGAATTTCAAAGTGAATATTAGTTATATCTAGATTTATAATTGGTAATGAGATACAGCTAAAATAATATTTATAATATTTTTTAAATTTTATGTGATTATTTTGAGAATGTTAAAAGTGAATAAATTAGTTATAGATTTTAATAAAAGTCAAATGAATTCTGATTTAGTGTCTTTTAGACCTGGTGACTCAATTTCAGTAAGAATATGGGTATTAGAAGGGGTTAAAAGACGTTTACAGATTTTTGAAGGTGTTGTAATTGCTATTCGTAATCGTGGATTGCATTCTTCGTTTACTGTTCGTAAGATTTCTTATGGAGGTGGAGTTGAACGGGTTTTTCAGAAGTATTCTCCCATCATTGAAAGTGTTTCAGTTATTCGTCGTGGTATTGTTAGGCAATCAAAATTGTATTATCTGCGCACGCTTAGCGGCAAGAGCGCGCGGATAAAAGAACGTTTATCTTGATACAGAGTTCACCATTACTAAGATTGATTTAATCTAATTATATTCTTTTTTATAAATAATTTTAATTAACTAATGAATACATTGAGTTGTATAAATAGTATATTGTTTATTTTGTTTTATAATTAAAATATACAGTACAATAGTAATAGATGTTAAGCAAAAATTATTAGGAGAAATGAATATTATTGCCATTTAATTTATAAATGTATTTTATAAAGATTATCTTTTTGTTAAATTTGTATTTTTATTTATAATTTAAGAGATAATATAATAATAATTTCATTTTTTTAGTGATTGAGATTGTTTGTTTGGTTAATAAATAATAATTTATATTTAGTGATATGTGTTTCCAATTTTTGTTGTTTATAGTATAAATGAGTTAGGAGTATTTTATTATTATAATAATAAAATACAAGTTATAAGTTGAATGTAAGTTTTTAATTGATTTAATATTATATAATTATTTGATAAAATATAAATGTTCATTGATTATTTATTTATTGAAATTTAAAGTATATATTAATTTGATCTGTAATATACAAAAATAGTATTATGTTCTATGTATTGTTATGCGATGTTTTAATATATAGGGTGATTGTTTAATTTTTTTATTTTGGATAAATAATATGCAAGAAAAAACGGATAAAAATATTAATTTTTATAATAATCAAGAAATGATTACTCCAGCAGAATTAAAAAGCCGATTTCCTTTAAAAGAAAAGGAGAGTCGTTTTGTTTGTGATTCCCAACAGATTATTGCCAATATTATTCATGGTAAAGATTCGAGATTATTGATAGTGTGCGGCCCTTGTTCCATTCATGATGTTGATTCTACTATAGATTATGCACATCGTTTAAAGGTTCTTTCTGATGAATTAAGTGATAAATTATATATTGTCATGCGTGTTTATCTTGAAAAACCTCGTACTGTTTTAGGTTGGAAAGGTTTAATTAATGATCCCCATATGGATGGATCTTTTGATATTAAAAGTGGATTAGAAATTTCCAGATCTTTATTATTGAAATTATTAACAATGGGATTACCATTGGCCAATGAAGCTTTAGATTTAAATACACCACAGTATCTTGGAGAATTATTTAGTTGGTCTGCTATTGGCGCTCGTACTACTGAATCTCAAGTTCATCGTGAATTGGCATCTGCTTTGCCTATGTCTATAGGTTTTAAAAATAGTACTAGTGGAAATTTAATGAGTGCAATTAATGCTATACGAGCAGCATCAATATCTCATTGTTTTATGGGTATTAATCAGAGTGGAAGAATTTGTTTATTAAAAACGCAGGGGAATTTAAATGGACATGTTATTTTACGTGGAGGTATAAAACCGAATTATTATCCAGAAGATATTGCATATTGTGAAAGTCAATTGTTAAAAGTTGGGTTACCATTATTTTTAATGGTTGATTGTAGTCATGGAAATTCTAATAAAAACTATCATGACCAAATCAAAGTAGCAAGATCTATTTTAGATCAAATTAAAGATGGTAATCGTTCTATTGTGGGATTGATGTTAGAAAGTCATATTTATTCTGGTAATCAGGTTTTACAATTACCTTACGTTAAGTTACGTTATGGTGTATCAGTTACTGATGCTTGTATTGATTGGATTAGTACTGAAAATTTATTGCGTCAGTTGCATATGGAATTAAATTCTATTCTTTCTAATCGTTTAGTAGGAGCTATGAATACATGATACAGGAATTAGATGTTTTACGTAATAAAATTGATGAGTTAGATAAGTCTTTGTTGGATTTATTAGCACAACGTTTATTATTAGTGACACAGATAGGTGAATTAAAAAGTCGTTATGGTTTATTGATTCATGCTCCAGATCGGGAAGAAGTCATGTTATCTTCTAGACGAAAGGAAGCTATAGAGTTAGGAATTTCACCTGATTTAATTGAGGATATATTACGTAGAATAATACGTGAATCATATTTTAGTGAAAATGAAAAAGGATTTAGAAATTTATGTCCACATGCGTCACGCCCAGTCGTTATAATTAGTAATAATAATAATAAGATTAGTAAATTATTTAATAGAATGTTTATTTTATCAGGATATCAGGTTAAATTTTTAGAAGGTAATGATTGGTATATAGAAAAAGAAGTTTTAAAATATGCAAGTATAGTATTGATTAATTTATCGATGCGTTTAACTGTAGAAATAGTTAAAGAATTAACTTATTTGTCAGATGATTGTATTTTAATTAATGTTTTTTTAGTTAAAGATATATCATTATTAAAGATTATGTTAGATATTCATGACGGTCCAGTTATAGGTTTACAACCTATGTTTAATGCAGATATAAAGAACATGGTTAAACAGGTCATTGTTTATCATGAAGGGCGTATGTTTACAAAACATAGTTGGTTGCTAGATCAAATTAAAGCTTGGGGTGTACAGTTATATCATTATGATTCAGCTGAACATGATAAGAATATATCTTTATCTCAAGAATTTTTATATTTTGTTATTTTTGTTTTTGGTGCATATTTAAAAGAAAGTAATGTAGATTTGAAAAAAATTTTGTTGTTATCTTCATCTATGTTTCGTTTTCAAATGATAATGATAGGTAGATTTTTTGCTCAAGATCCCATTGATTATATAGATATTATTGTAAATTCTAAAAGTTGTTTGTCATTAGCTAAAAGTTATTATCAACAATGCATTAAGATATTAACTGTTTTAGAACAAGGTAAAAAACAAGAATTTATTGATTATTTTTATCACATAAGACATTGGTTTAGTAATTATGCTGCTTCTTTTTTTAAAGAAAGTAGAATGTTATTGAGATATATTGATGATAATCGTAAGTAGTGTTCTTTTAGAATTTGTAATATAAAATTTAATTTGTAACAAAACAGTTATTGGTGTTATTTTACTATTTTTAGATTAAGGGTGATTAATTAAAAAAATTGTAGATCATTATCAATGATCTGGTAAAAATCAACAATGTAAATAAAAGATTTTGGTTGATATTTGTGTATGTTAATTTTCTTAGTTAATATATTGAATAATTATAATTCAATAATTATATGATTATGTATGTTATGCTATGATGTATTGTGTTTGTTGTGTTTATATCCAATTACAACGAAACGAGTCGTGTTGTATGTGTCATTATTTATATTTAATTTTAATGTTTTTAATCCATAAAGAATACCTCCAAATTTACTTCCTAAAGCGGCAATTGTAGGTATATTGAGTTTAGCGACTGTCTTTATAGCATCAGATGTGCTTGTACAGTGCACAATGTTTTGTCGAGGAAAACGAGTTATAATATTACTACATTGTAAGAGAGGTTGTGGATGACTATATATTTTTTGAATTGTATTAAACTTAATGTTAGTAGTATTGGTTAATAAATAATGTTTAATGGGAATAATTATTTCTTCTATTAAAGACGTGTTCGTGTGTTTAAGGAGGTCATAAACTTCATCTATAAATCCTGAAGTAGAATTTTCAATAGGTAGAATACCGTATTCTGCATCTCCCTTTTCTACTACTTGGATAATATCAGCAAATTTTTGACAACTGTTATATTCAATGCCGTTATTAAAATATTGTGCACTATATTTTTTAGCGGCTATATAAGAATATGATCCTTTAGGGCCGAGAAATGCTATACGAATTGAATATTTATTATGTTGAAACATATAATTTTGTTTTTAAATTTATTATAATACTTTATTTAAATATGTTTAATGTAATTTGTTTATTATCGTTTCATAAATTATATTAAATCAGTAGACATGATTTGTATAGTGCTGTTATGTTATTTAATATTGATAATAGATAATTATCATGATGTAGTAGCTGTTACGATGTTATTTATTTTCATTTTTTATTTTTAATCAAATTGAGTTTTTGATATGCTTTATTTAAATAAGTTAATGCTTGATGTGCTGAAGGAGTATTGGGAAAAGAATTCAATATATTTTGAGCGCGATTTATAACTGTTGTATATGCTTTTTTTTTATAATAAAATTTTATAACATTTAATTCATATTCAGTTATTCTATTTTCTAAATAGAAAATATGTTCGTTTGCTTTTGTGTAATATTGACTTGTAGGATATGTTTTTGTAATATGCGAAAGATCATGCATTGCCGCATATGCGTAAGTTGGATTGTATTGTGATAAATGTATATTAAACAATTTATGTAACATATTATTCTGATTTTTATCTAGTGATAAATTAATTAATCCTTTGATATAGTAAACATAATCAAGGTTATGATTGTTAGGGTATGAATGTAGAAATTGATTGGCTATTTGTTGCGCTTGTTTTAAATCAGTATTATTATAGTAATAATAAATTAAATCAAGCTGAAGTTGTTGTTCGCATTCAATGTTTGAGCATGTTTCATTTAATTTGTTTAAATTTATAATATTTTTGGTGTTATTTGTTTTTTTTGTTTGTTTGATGGAACTATAGGGTTGTTGAGGTATCGTAATATTTGGTCTAGTACTACAACCAAATAGCATTATGTTAAAAATATTTATTAATATAATAATATATTTTATGTACATATTATATAATTTGTTATGTGGATGATTGTAACAATGGTGCTATAAGTAATTTTTTTAATCAAGGTGTTTATCTAAATTTGTGATAATTTATGTGAGTTAAAGTTTTTTCATATGTTATTATACATGTTTAATATACTTCATTTTCATTATAGGTGTATGTGAAAAGAAAGCAATCTTTTTTTAAAAAGATAGATAGACTTCAATCTGGAAAACGTTTAGATCAAGCTTTAGTTGTTTTATTTCCTGAATATTCACGTACACAAATAAAGGCAATGATTGTTTCTGGCAAGGTAAAATTGAATGAGCAGGTTGTTGTTATGCCTGATAAAAAAGTATCATATGGAGAATATGTAAAAATTAATGTCATTTTAACAAATGTGCGCTTGTTATGTGCACAGAATATTCCGTTAAATATTATATATGAAGACAATGATATTATAGTTATTGATAAACAATGTAATTTTGTAGTACATCCTGGTCATGGAAATCATTCAGGTACTGTTTTGAATGCATTATTGCATTATTTTCCAAAAATAGCTGAAGTACCTCGTGCAGGTATTGTTCACCGTTTAGATAAAGATACTACAGGATTAATGATTGTTGCAAAAAGGAGTTGTATTAGGAATCAATTAATTAAATTATTTCAATCACGAAGAATTCGTCGTGAATATGAAGCAGTGGTGTGTGGTTTAATGAATGTTAATGGTACAATAAAGCAGCCGATAAGTCGTCATTTTGTTAAACGTACTCATATGATGGTACATTATATGGGAAAAAATGCTGTTACTCATTATTCTATTTTAGAACAATTTAGATTTCATACTAGATTACGTTTACGCCTTGAAACTGGCAGAACACATCAAATTAGAGTGCATATGGCTTATATTAATCATCCTTTGGTAGGTGATCAAAAATATGGCACAACTCAATGTTTAGTTCAAGGAATGTCATCATTACTGAATGATTATTTACTTAATTTTAATCGACAAGCATTACATGCTATTAAGTTAGAGCTAAATCATCCTGTAACTAACATTGCTATGCAATTTTTTTCACCATTGCCACAGGATATAACAGAGTTGCTATATAAATTAAAAAATTAATTTTTTTTAAACATTTAAAAATGTAAAAATAGGATAAGAATAATAGGTTTTGTTTATATAATTGTTTATTCTGGGTATATAATTTTTTGTATTGTAGTTATTTTTTAGCATATATAGTGAATTATGTTGATTTATTTAAGTGTATATTAAGTATGTCTATAAAAAGGTTATGTTGTTTTTTAATTATATTTATTAAAATATTTATTAAATTTTTAAATTATAATTGTGTATATATACTTTATGTTGTGGAATTTTATTTAGGAAATAGAAATTATGCGTTTAGATCGTTTTACTAGTAAATTTCAGTTAGCTCTTGCTGACGCACAGTCTATTGCTCTTGGATTAGATAATCAGTTTGTAGAATCATTTCATGTAATGTTAGCTTTATTAAAGCAAAATAATAGTACTGTTTGTTTTATATTAAAATATATTAATGTTAATATTGTTCAATTTACTGCTGAAGTTGAACAATTGTGTCAAAGATTACCGAAAGTAGAAGGTATCGGTGGTGATATTCAATTGTCTTCACATTTAGTAAAAATATTAAATATATGTGATAAATTAGCACAAAAAAGAGCTGACAATTTTATTTCTTCAGAAATATTTGTTTTAGCTGTACTTGAATCACATGATGTTTTGTCAGATTTATTAAAGTCTTATGGTATTAGTAAAGATAAAATTATTGAGGCAATAGAAAAGCTTCGTTGTGGTGAGGGAGTACATTTTCAAGAAGCAGAAGATCAACGTCAATCTTTACAAATTTTTACTATTGACCTTACTAAATGTGCTGAACAAGGTAAACTTGATCCTGTAATTGGTAGAGATGAAGAGATTAGACGTACTATACAAGTGCTACAGAGACGTACAAAAAATAATCCTGTACTTATTGGACCGCCTGGTGTGGGTAAAACTGCTATTGTAGAAGGTTTAGCTCAACGAATTATTAATGGTGAAGTTCCGGAAGGGTTAAAAAATAATAGAGTTTTATCATTGGATATGGGAGCATTAATAGCGGGTACAAAGTACCGAGGTGAATTTGAAGAACGATTGAAAAATGTTTTAAATGGTTTATCTAAACGAGAAGGTAATGTAATATTATTCATTGATGAATTACATACTATGGTCGGTGCAGGTAAATCTAATGGAGCTATGGATGCCGGTAATATGCTTAAACCTAGATTAGCGCGAGGTGATTTGCATTGTGTAGGAGCTACAACTCTTGATGAATATCGTAAATACGTTGAAAAGGATGCTGCGTTGGAAAGAAGATTTCAAAAAGTATTTGTGGTAGAACCTACTATTGAAGATACAATTGCTATTTTGCGTGGATTAAAAGAGCGTTATGAATTACATCATCATGTGCAGATTACTGACCCGGCAATTGTTGCTGCAGCTACGCTTTCTTATCGTTATATTGCCGATCGTCAATTGCCAGATAAAGCAATAGATCTTATTGATGAAGCTGCTTCTAGTATTCGTATACAGATAGATTCTAAGCCGGAGGAATTAGATAGATTAGAAAGACGCATTATTCAATTAAAATTAGAACAACAGGCTTTAAAAAAAGAGTTTGATGATGCAAGTTGTAAACGTTTACAAATTATTAATGATGAATTGGTACAGAAGGAGTCGTCTTTTTCTATTTTAGAAAAAGCATGGCAATTTGAAAAGCAATCTTTATCTAAGACCCAATATTTAAAATCTGAAATAGAACAAGCAAAAATTGCCATGGAGCAAGCACGTCGTGTTGGTGATTTAGCTCGTATGTCTGAATTGCAATACGGGAAAATTCCGGAAATAGAAAAACAATTATCAAATATTTTACGATCTGAAAGTAAGAATATGAAATTGTTACGTAACAAAGTGACAGATATAGAAATAGCTGAAGTATTAGCACGTTGGACAGGGATTCCCGTATCGAGAATGTTAGAAAGTGAAAAAAATAAGTTATTGCGTATGGAACAAGCTTTGCATAAGTTAGTTATTGGACAAAATGAAGCTGTAGTAGCAGTATCTAATTCTATTAGACGTAGTCGTGCTGGTTTGGCAGATCCTAATCGGCCTATTGGATCATTTATGTTTTTAGGTCCAACTGGTGTGGGTAAAACCGAATTATGTAAAGCATTAGCAACTTTTTTATTTGATACCAGTACTGCTATGTTGCGAATTGATATGTCAGAATTTATGGAAAAACATTCTGTATCAAGATTACTTGGAGCGCCTCCTGGTTATGTTGGATATGAAGAAGGTGGGTATTTAGTTGAAACTATACGTCGTCGTCCTTATTCTGTAGTTTTATTAGATGAAATTGAGAAGGCACATTCAGATGTATTTAATATTTTGTTACAGGTATTAGATGATGGTCGATTAACTGATGGTCATGGTCGAATAGTAGATTTTCGAAATACTGTAATTATTATGACGTCTAATTTAGGTTCAGATATGATTCAGGAGCGTTTTGTTCAATTAAATTATCAGCAAATGAAGTCGCTAGTACTAGATGTAGTTAATCATCACTTTCGTCCAGAGTTTGTTAATCGTATAGATGAAATTGTTGTATTTCATCCGCTTAATAATGAACATATTATTAGTATTGCTAAAATTCAATTGAATAATTTGTTTAAGCGTTTAGAAAATAGGGGTTATGTTACTACTATTAATAATAGTGCATTAGAATTACTTGGACGGATTGGTTTCGATCCAGTATATGGTGCTAGACCTTTAAAGCGAGCTATACAACAAGAAATAGAAAATCCTTTAGCATTAAGGATACTAGAAGGTTCTTTGGTACCTGGAAAAGATGTTAGATTAGAAGTTAAGGATGGTCGTATAGTTATGGTTCAATGATATTGTATTTAGTTGTTTATGTTTATGTGCGTGTTAGCAGTTAATTATTATCTGTAATGTTATATTATAACTGCAGTTGTGGTATTATTTGATTTATTTAAAACGTTACATGATTGATATTAACCATAATAGTTAAAATTATATTTTTTATGGGAATGCATTTTGTGTTTTGTTTTATTAAATTTATTTTGAGATATAATTTTTTTATTTGTCGATAACATATATAATTATTGAAGATTGAAAAATTGTTGTAAATATTAATTAACATAATTGAATTTCTTATGTTTGTTAATAATTATTAGAAGATTTGTATCAACATTTTTTGTTTTAAGTGTGTATATAAGATATATTTTTGAGAAAAATGTTATTTAAGTTATTAGATTTTTTAATTGTAAACTTATGCACAAGTTTTGTTTTAAATGTTTCATATTATTGTATGGTTTAAAGTAATTCGTATTGTTAATAAATGTTAATTATGAGTTTTATTGTATTAGTGGTATATTAATAAATTATTATTATTAATTTCAATTATCTTTAATATATAATTAATGTGTGTATATCATGATAATTATTTTATTAATATATTAGACATAAATAAGTAATATTTTAAATATAGAGCACAGTTATTGTCTGTTATTTTTTTAATTAATGGTACGTTTATTTTGTAGGTGTTTAAATTAGTTTTATTATTCTTATAAAATAATTGCAAATATGTCCAATATTGTAACTTTAAAATATTTTAATTCTTTCGCTATGAATGTTTGTGCTCATTCTATTAATAAAGTTTATAGTGAACATGAATTGTTAATGTATTGGAAAAAAGCAACTGAACATGATAAGTCGGTTTTATTGTTGGGCGGGGGTTGTAATGTCCTATTTTTAGAAAATTTTAATGGTATAGTATTGTTAAATAGAATCAAGGGTGTGTTGGTGAATGAAGATGATAGTGCATGGTATTTACATGTTGGTGCAGGTGAGATATGGCATAGATTAGTTGTTTACAGTTTATCTAAAAATATGCCAGGCTTAGAAAATTTAGCATTGATACCTGGTTACGTAGGAGCCGCTCCAATTCAAAATATTGGAGCTTTTGGCGTTGAATTGCAACAATTTTGTGAATATGTAGACGTTTTACAATTTTATAATGAAAACAGAATTCGTTTGAATGCTACTGAATGTCAATTTGGATATCGTGATAGTATTTTTAAGAATAAATTAGATAATCAGCAGTATGCTATTGTTGCTGTTGGATTAAAGATTAATAAGAATTGGTATCCTATATTACGTTATAAATCATTACGCAGTTTAAATGTTAGTGGGATAACTCCTTATCAGATTTTTAATTTTATTTGTAAGTTACGGCAAAAAATTTTACCTGATCCTGCAATAATTGGTAATGCTGGTAGTTTTTTTAAGAATCCAATAATTGATGAAAATATGTTTAATACATTATTAAGATATAATCCAGATATGCCGTATTATCTGCAACGTAATGGAAGTGTAAAATTATTTGCGGGATGGTTGATTGATCGTTGTCATTTAAAGGGTTATAGATTGGGTAATGCAGCCGTGTACAATAAGCAAGCTTTAATTTTAATTAATTGTAATCAACGAGCTACTGGCATGGAGATTATCAAATTAGCTAGTTATGTTCGTAATAAAGTTGCTGATAGATTTTCTATTTGGTTAGAACCAGAAGTAAGATTTATTGCTGCTCAGGGAGAAGTGGATGCATTACAACTATTACAATGAATTATGATGTTTTTATATAAAATTTATTTTATATTTATTTTTTAGTAAAAATATAGGATTATCTTATGTTTGTCGTCAAATATATAATAAATTTTTTTGCGTTAGTCAAATTTTATTAAATATTTTGGAAATTATTTTGAAAAATAAATTGATTTTATTACCAGTGGTTAATTCAACTAATCAGTATTTAATTGATCATATTTTTTATTTAAATTCTGGAGATGTTTGTATTGCAGAATATCAAACTCAAGGACGTGGTAGACGTGGTAAAAAATGGATTTCTTTTTTTGGAGACAATTTATATTTATCTATTTATTGGTGTATGTATCGTGAGAAAAAATTAATTTCCGGATTAAGTTTGATGATTGCTATAGTGCTCGCGGAATTATTACAAAAATTGGGTGTTTATGAGGTACGAGTTAAATGGCCTAATGATCTTTATCTTAAAAATCGTAAATTGGCAGGTATTTTAGTAGAAAATATTAATAGAATAAATAATAGTTTTTCCCATGTAATTATTGGTATTGGTGTAAATTTATCAAGTTTCAATATAATAAATGCTTTAATCAGTAGTCGCTGGATAAATTTACAAGAATCAGGAATTGTTATTGCTCGTGATGTGTTGATTTTTAAATTAATTAGTATTTTACGAAAAGCTTTGCAGAAATTTGATAATGATGGTTTTGAATCTTTTTTTGTTCGTTGGTTTATTTTAGATAATTTTTATAATAAATTTGTTAAGTTATCAATTGGTAATACAATCATAAAAGGCATTAGTCGTGGTATAAATTGGCAAGGGGAAATTTTATTAGAAAGATCGGGAAAGATACGATCTTATTTTGATGGTAATATTATTATTTAATTTTAAAATTATTTGAATTTATGGAGTGTATTTATGTACATTGATTGAAAAGATATAATTAATGTATAATTCATGTAATGGATGAATTTATAAAATTGAATTTTTATTCGAGTCAAATAGTTTATTAGATAATTTTTGTCGTTGAGATATTTTGCAAAATGTTTAATTTTTTATTTTGTTGTATATTTTTTGTAAAGCGATATATTTAAGTTTAAAATTTAATTTTATGAATAATATTTTTGGTTAACAGATAATGGTTGATAATTTTGGCTAATAAAATGTTTTGTTTAGATTTTAATTTGTTAAGTTTATTGACAATAGAAAAAAATGTTAATATTTTATTTCGTAATTTGTTTGAATTGTGAGATAAGAGCCATAGTTGAATGATATTATTATATAATATAATATAAGAAAACGTTGGATATGATAACTTTAGATAATTATTGTATATTTTATCATAATAAATAAAAAAAATCGAAAAAAATAAAGAAACAAATATATTTGGGTATTTTATTGATGATTTAATTACTTATAAATATTTAATTTTTTTAATAGTTAAAAATATTTGGTTGAAGAGTTATTTATTTATTTGCTATCAAGGATCGTATCGTATTTACACATGTGAATGAATTGAAATAATAGTTATTTTGGGTTTTTTATTATTAAACATGCAGTATATTAGATTTTTTGATGTTATGTTTTGTAGGAAATTTTTTATTATATTTTTTGTATTAGATTTAGTATCACATGTTTAGTGATTCACTGAACAATGTTTTTATAATTTGTATTATGGTATTTTTATTATAGTACTTTTAATTTATATTTATCGTTCAAGTAATAGGTAACAAATTAATTATTAGAGATGGTTTTATATTGTTTTTGTTTTGCATGAGATATTATGTTATATAGAAATTAAAAAAAATGGTATACTAGTATAGCAAATATTTATTTATAATTTTGGAAGATAATGTTTGTTTATTTTTTTTATTTTGTTAAATAAAACGTATAGAATTATTTAATTAAGTTTATGTTAATTACGCTTAAACCTTAAGTAAGGTTTCGGGAATAATTTAATTTATTATTTATATTTAATGTATAGTGTATGATATATTTTATGTTATTAGTATTAATTAACTACTTGCAAAAATAGTAATAGTTCAATATTATGAGCGAATATTGTATAATAAAATGATATTGAATTGTTCTTTTGAATTAAGATTGTAATTTTTTGTTTTGCATTTGATGTGAATTATAATAACGTTGTTCGTTATTATAATTTTTGTAAAGATATGATTTTTTAATGAAATATTTTGATATCGTTTTTTCAGTCGGTATAGCTCAGTTGGTAGAGCAACTGATTTGTAATCAGTGGGTCGAAGGTTCAAGTCCTTCTGCCGGCATTTTTGAAATTTAGTTATTTGTGGTGGGGTTCCCGAGTGGCTAAAGGGAGCAGACTGTAAATCTGCCGTCGTAGACTTCGAAGGTTCAAATCCTTCCCCCATCACCATCATTGATGATGTATCATTAATATGTAGTTTAATTTTATTAAAATAAAATGATTATGGTATGAATTAAATTTATATATAATTAAGAATTTTATTAGTTGAGTAGATGATTGTTGATAATTGCTATAAATATTTTTCAAATGATATAAAAGTGTTTTGTTTTGTAAGGTGGGCATCGTATAATGGAGATTACCTCAACCTTCCAAGTTGATGATGTGGGTTCGATCCCCACTGTCCGCTGGTTTGATTTGCTGATATAGCTCAGATATGGTTAGAGCACGCCCTTGGTAAGGGTGAGGTCGGCAGTTCGAATCTGCCTATCAGCATGCTGTGCTTGTGATTTAAATAATATTTTTGTCGTTCATGATTGAAGATATTTAGCTTTTAAAATAATGTAAATAGAAGTATAATTTTGCAATTGTTTTTAATTTTGTTTGTATTGTAATTTATAAAAAATTTTGAATTGTATTGATATTAAAAAAAAAAGTTATTAGCATAGTAACTTTGTATAAGAATGTTTATATCTATTGAATAATATTTTTATGCATCATTTGAGTTAACATGGTTAGCTATGTTTTATTTTATGTTAAAAATATGCAATATTATAAAATTTATAAAAATTAGGAGTTTGTATGAAAAAGGACGATCATGTTATTAATTATTTTCATCTTATACTAAAGAATGAACTTATTGCTGTTAATCAATTTTTTTTGCATTCTTGTATATTAAAAAAATGGGGTTTAATTCGTTTACATAATATGGAATATCAAGAATCAATGGATGAAAAACAACATGCAGATTTTTGTGTTGCTCGTATTTTGTTTTTTAGTGAAATATTAGATATACCAAAAATTGATAAATTTAATGTTGGTAAAAATGTAGAAGAAATTTTAAAAGCTGATTTGGATTTAGAATTATGTAATATACGGGATTTGCGTAAAAGCATCGCGTATATGGATTTAACACAAGATTATGTATCAAGAAATATTATGCTTAAAATTCTTATAGATGAAGAAAAGCATGTTGATTGTTTAGAAAATGAGTTTTCTTTTATCAAGCAAATTGGAATTCATAAGTATTTACAATTACAGATTAAAGAGTGACAATTTGTTGTTTAATAACTTTTTATTTATTTTTGAAAATTAATTTAAAAAATTTAAAAAAATATAATACCTAATGGCATATAATCACTTGGTAGGGTTGTTTTATTTTTATTTTAATTTGTTGATAATTATGTAATTTATATTTTAATAATATTTTTATTGATATCTTAAATTAATATGCTGAAAATATTTAGTAAATTATTTTTGTTTTAATGTGCAAACTGTGAATAATAAATGTAATTTTATTATTTAATTATTGTTATTGATAGGATTATCAGTTAGTATGGACACAGCCCATTGTTGAATTTTGGGTATCTTTTATTTAATTTTTTTATAATGTATAGTGTACATAACAATAAAAATAACATAAAGTTGAAAAATTTTAGAATATTAATCTGTATTTTATAGTAAAAATGGAGTTGTTAGTGCTATGCCAAATCAAAGAATTAGAATAAAACTAAAAGCTTTTGATCATAGATTAATTGATCAATCTACTACAGAAATAGTTGAAACTGCTAAGCGTACCGGTGCTCAGGTGCGAGGGCCAATTCCCTTGCCTACAAAAAAGGAACGTTTTACCATTTTAATTTCTCCTCATGTTAATAAAGATGCTCGAGATCAATATGAAATACGCACTCATAAAAGACTGGTAGATATTGTTGAGCCTACTGAAAAAACAGTAGATGCTCTAATGAGATTAGATTTAGCTGCTGGTGTTGATGTACAAATTAGTCTCGGTTAATAATGGTATTGTGTTTTTTTTTACTATCTATTTTTATAATGATTAAAATAAGAGGTGCTATATAATTCAGTGCATGGTTTAATTGGTCGGAAGATAGGTATGACTAGGATTTTTAACAACGATGGAGTTGTTGTACCCGTTACAGTAGTTCATGTTGAAGTCAACAGTGTAACTCAAATTAAAAATGACGTAAAGGAAGATGGATGTTGTGCTATTCAAGTGACTACTGGTAATAGAAAAAAAAATCGTCTTACTAATTCAGAAATTGGTCATTTTGTAAAGGCTGGAGTTAGGGGTGGTCGTGGTTTATGGGAGTTTCGAGTTACCCGCGAATATATTTCAAAAATTAAGGTTGGTCAGTTTTTTGGTGTAGAATCTTTACTTAAAGTACAGCAAGTGGATGTTGTGAGTGTATCAAAGGGTAAAGGATTTTCAGGAACCATTAAGCGTTGGAATTTTTGTTCACAAGATGCCAGTCATGGTAATTCTTTATCACATCGGGTTCCAGGGTCTATTGGACAAAATCAGACTCCAGGAAGAGTTTTTAGGGGCAAGAAGATGCCAGGACAGTTAGGTAATAAAAGAGTTACTATTCAAAATTTAGTTCTTGTTAGTATTGATAAGGAACGTAATTTATTATTGATTAAAGGAGCGGTCCCCGGATATATCGGTAGTGATGTTATAGTAAAACCATCTATTAAAACAGTAATTTAGTTTAATTGGTAGTGTGGGCGTGGAATTAAATATTAGTTTGAATGTAACGATTTTTTTAATCAGAGATATATCACAATGGATTTGGTATTAAAAGATAGTGGTGTTTTGTTAACAATTTCTGAAGATGTTTTTGATAATACTTTTAATGAAGCGTTGATACATCAAGTTGTTGTTGCATATAACGCCGGTTCTCGTCAAGGTACAAGAGCTAAAAAAAATCGTTCTGCAGTAGCAGGATCTAATAGAAAACCTTGGCGTCAAAAAGGTACGGGTCGTGCACGAGCTGGTTCTGTAAAAAGTCCAATATGGCGTTCAGGTGGCATAGCTTTTACTGTTAACCCTCAAAATTATACTCAGAAAGTTAATAAAAAAATGTATAGAGGAGCATTACGAAGTATTTTTTCTGAATTAATACGTCAAGGACGTTTAATTACGATCACAGATCTTTTAATTGAAGCGCCAAAAACTACTTTATTATTAGATAAATTGAGAAATATAGAATTAGCAGGAACAAAGATTTTGGAAAAGATATTAATTATTGTTAATGACTTAGAAAATAATTTGTTTTTATCTGCACGTAATTTATGTAAAATTCAAGTAATTTGTGTTAAGGATATTAATCCTGTTAGTTTAATTGTTTGTGATAAAGTAGTTGTTACTGCTGTAGCTATGAGAAAAATAGAAGGAATGCTTGCATAAATGTATAAGGAATTTTTATTAAAAGTACTGCAGTCACCTCATATTTCTGAGAAATCGTCCGTTGCAACAGATCGGTGTAATACTATTGTTTTTCGGGTTGCTAAAAATGCTAATAAGTTGGATATTAAAATTGCTGTACAGCGTCTGTTTGGAGTGAAAGTATTGAATGTACGCACTTTAATTATGAAAGGAAAAACTAAACGGTATAAAAAATTTATTGGTCGTCGTAGTGATTGGAAGAAAGCTTACGTTTCCTTAAAAAAGGGTGAGAAGTTAGATATAATTGGTAGGATTAGTAATTAAAGAACAATTATAAAAATAAAATAGGTAGATGATATTAATTAATGACAATTATAAAATGCAGACCCACATCGCCAGGTAGGCGTCATGTTATTAAAGTAATTGATAGCACCTTATATAAAGGTAAGCCTTATGAGTCTTTGTTACGTCCTCTTAGTAAAACGGGAGGCCGTAATAATCGTGGTTGTATTACTACCCGTCATATTGGTGGCAGGCATAAAAGACGATATCGATTACTTGATTTTAAAAGAAACAAAGATAATATTTTAGGAATTGTGGAACGTTTAGAATACGATCCAAATCGATCGGCTAATATTGCTTTAATTTTGTATAAAGATGGTGATCGTCGTTATATTATAGCGGCGAAGGGATTAAAAATTGGGGATAAAATTCTATCCGGTGTTAATGTTCCAATAAAAATCGGTAATGCATTACCAATGCAGGTTATCCCAATTGGTTCTGTTGTGCATAATATAGAAATAAGTCCTGGGAAAGGCGGTCAATTGTCTCGTTCTGCAGGCACATATGCTCAAATAATATCTCGTGATGATTTTTATGTAATTTTAAGACTGCGTTCTGGTGAAATGCGCAAGATAAAATCCGAATGTCGTGCAACTTTAGGTGAAGTAGGTAATTCTGAACATATGTTGCGTGTATTCGGTAAAGCAGGTTTAAGTAGATGGAGAGGCATTCGTCCTACAGTTAGGGGTACAGCTATGAATCCAGTTGATCATCCACATGGTGGAGGTGAAGGTCGTAATTTTGGTAAACATCCAGTTTCTCCATGGGGTTTAAAAACTAAAGGTAAAAGAACTCGTAGTAACAAGCGTACTGATAGATTTATTGTACGCCGTCGTGATAATAAATAGATGAATAATGATTGAGGATAAATATTTATATGCCCCGTTCGCTAAAAAAAGGTCCTTTTATAGATGTACATTTACTTAAAAAAATAGATAAAGCGATTGAGCATGGTGAAAAAAAACCTATTAGAACTTGGTCAAGGCGTTCTACTATTTTTCCTAAGATGGTTGGTTTAACGATTGCAGTTCATAATGGACGACAACATATACCTATATTTATAAGTGATGAAATGGTTGGTCATAAACTTGGAGAATTTGCTCCAACTCGTACTTATCGAGGACATGTTGTGGCGGATAGAAAAATAAAAAAGCGTTAAAATAGGAGTAAAGATGCAACAAGCAATTGCAAGGTGTCGTTATATACGTTCTTCCCCTCAAAAAATGCGTTTGGTAGTTGATATGATTAGGGGTAAAAAAGTAGATAAAGCAATCAGTATTTTAAATTTTTCTAATAAAAAGGTGGCTATTATAATTAAAAAAGTTTTACAATCTGCTATTGCTAATGCAACTCATAACGTAGGGTTAAATATTGAAGGTTTAAAAATTGTTAAAATTTTTGTTGATGCAGGTCCAAGTTTAAAACGCATGATGCCACGAGCTAAGGGTCGCGCGGATCATATTTTGAAACGCACTAGTCATATTACTATTGTCGTATCGCATTAAATTGATAAATAAATTTAAGTTAATTATATAATGAAGACTAAAAAAAGGTTAATTGATGGGACAGAAAGTTCATCCTAATGGGATGCGTTTAGGTATTATTAGATCTTGGAACTCTACTTGGTATGCGAATAGCAAGGATTTTGCTGAAAATTTATGTGGTGATTTTAAAGTGCGGCAATTTTTATTTAAAGAATTATCAAAAGCCTTAATATCTCGTATTGTTATTGAGCGTCCTGCTAAAAGTATTCGTGTAACTATTTATACAGCTAGACCTGGTATTGTAATTGGTAAAAAAGGAGAAGATATTGAAAGGTTACGTAAAATTGTAGCTAATATTTCTGGTGTACCTGCTCAAATTAATATTGCTGAAGTACGTAAACCTGAACTAGATGCTAAATTACTAGCTGATAATATTGCGTCTCAATTAGAACGTAGAGTAATGTTTCGTAGAGTTGTAAAAAGAGTTTTGCAAAGTGCTATGCGTTTAGGGGCTAAAGGGATTAAGGTAGAAATAAGTGGTCGTTTAGGTGGTGTGGAAATTGCACGTACTGAATGGTATCGTGAAGGACGCGTTCCATTACATACGTTGCGTGCAGATATAGACTATAATATATCTGAAGCATGTACTACTTATGGTGTTATTGGTGTGAAAGTATGGGTTTTCAAGGGTGAGATTTTAGATGGCATGCCTCTTGTAATTAACCAGCCAAATTCTATTTTACCTCAGTCTAAAAAACATTTATCTCGCAAAAGACGACATGTTAAATAAAAATTTACATAGGAATGATATATGTTACAGCCAAAGCGTACAAAATTTCGTAAAATGCATAAAGGTCGGAATAGAGGTTGTGTTGTTAATGCTTTTGTTGATTTTGGTGAGTTTGGTTTAAAAGCTATTAGTCGAGGCAGGTTAACTGCTTGTCAAATTGAAGCAGCTAGACGTGCTATAGCTCGTGCTATAAAACGTCAAGGTAAAATTTGGATTAAAATTTTTCCAGATAAGCCTATTACTAAAAAACCTTTAGAAGTACGTATGGGCAAGGGTAAAGGTAATGTGGAGTATTGGGTAGCTTTAATCAAGCCTGGAAAGATTTTATATGAAATGTCCGGTGTTTCTGAAGAATTAGCACGAGTTGCATTGAGACTTGCATCTTCAAAATTACCTATTAAGACTGCTATTGTAACTAAAATGGTTATATAATGAAATTACGCAATTTATATGCAAGAAAAAAATCTCAAGAGCTTTATGCTGAAGTGTTAAGTTTGCTAAGTACACAAGTCAATGTTCGTATGCAAATAAAAATGGGTCAGACAAATAAGACTCACTTATTAAAACAGATACGTCGTAATATCGCTAGAGTGAAGACTTGTTTAGTTAGTAAAACCAATAGTAAAATACGGAGTGGTCATGATTGATAGAATGAATATCTTGCAAGGTCGAGTAATTAGTGATAGGATGGAAAAATCGATTATTGTGTTAGTTAGTCGATTTGTTAAACATCCTATTTATGGAAAGTTTATAAGACGTACGACTAAGTTACATGTACATGATGAAAATAACGAATGTTGTGTTGGAGATGTTGTTGTAATTAAGGAATGTCGTCCTTTGTCTAAGACAAAGTCGTGGTCTTTTGTTAAGATTGTGGAAAAAACTATTTTTTCATGATGGTTATTGTGTTTTTAATTATATTTAGAGTTGTTTATTTTTATATAATGTAACAGACAAAGTGGTGTGTTATTATGATTCAGGAACAAAGCGTATTGAATGTCGCTGATAATTCTGGAGCACGTTTTGTAATGTGTATTAAAGTTTTAGGTGGTTCTCGTCGTCGATATGCAGGTATTGGTGATATAATTAAGATTGCAGTTAAAGAGGCTATTCCTAGAAGTAAGGTAAAGAAAGGTGATGTTTTAAAAGCGGTGGTAGTACGTACTAAAAAAGGCTTAAGACGTTTAGATGGTTCTGTAATACGATTTGATAGTAATGCTTGTGTTTTGTTGCATAATGTTAATGAGCAACCGATTGGGACACGTATTTTTGGTCCGGTGACTAGAGAATTACGGAATGAAAAATTTATGAAAATTATTTCTTTAGCTTTAGAGGTTCTTTAAGTGTAATTTATAGTTAAATATATAAAATGTAGGATAAAGTATTTTGTGATAGGATGGGTGAGTGTTATGTCAGCAAAAATTCATAGTGGAGATGAAGTTATTGTTATCAGGGGATCGAATAAAGGAAAACGTGGTAAGGTAAAACGAGTTTTTTCATCAGGTAAGGTTATAATTGAGGGTTTAAATTTAGTAAAAAAACATCAAAAACCAGTGCCATCTGTAAAAAAACCAGGTGGTATTTTTGAGGAAGAAGCAGCCATTAATATAGCTAATGTTGCTATTTTTAATGTTATTACTAATAAGTCGGATAAAGTTCTTTTGAAAATGGAAAACAATAGAAAGGTCCGTGTTTTTAGGTCTACTGGTAAAAATATTGGATAAAATAATTTAGTTAGAGTGTGTTGAATGTTAAATTTGTTTGATTATTATAAAACTAGTGTTGTGCCTAAATTAATGAGTCAATTTAGTTATTCTTCTATCATGCAGGTTCCTCGTATTAATAAAGTTACGCTTAATATGGGTGTAGGTGAAACGGCTACTAATAAAAAAAAATTAGACGGTGCTATAATGGATTTGACATTAATTTCAGGTCAAAAACCTCTTATTACCAGAGCGCGTAAATCGATTGCTAGCTTTAAAATTCGTCAGGGTTCTTCTATTGGATGTAAAACAACAATACGTGGTGATCGTATGTGGGATTTTTTAAAAAGATTGATTTATATTGCTATACCCCGTATTAGAGATTTTCGTGGTTTATCTATTAAGTCATTTGATGGTCGTGGTAATTATAGTTTTGGCGTACGTGAGCAAATTATTTTTCCAGAAGTTGATTATGATAAAATTGATCGAATTCGTGGTATGGATGTTACTATTACTACTACAGCAAAATTTGATCATGAAAGTCATGCTTTATTAGCTGCGTTTGGTTTTCCATTTCGAAAATAAAATTATATTAATATTCTAATTATAACGGAGATATTAGTGGCAAAACAATCAATGAAAGCTCGTGAATTAAAACGAGTTAAATTAACCAAGAAGTTTTTTGCTAAACGAGTAAAGTTAAAAAATATTATTTTGAATACTAATGTATCACATGATACGAGATGGAATGCAATTTTAAAATTACAAGGTTTTCCTCGTGATTCTAGTCCATCTCGTCAACGTAATCGCTGTAGATTAACAGGGAGGCCTCATTCTTTTTTAAGAAAATTTGGTTTAAGTAGGATTAAAGTACGGGAAGCTGCTATGCGTGGAGAGATACCTGGTTTAAGAAAGGCTAGTTGGTAGTTAGGTAGATATGATTTATGTATAAAATTTAGGAGTATATAGAGAAATGAGCATGCAGGATCCTATTGCAGATATGTTAAGTTGTATACGTAATGGTCAACTAGCAAATAAAAGTACAATAAAAATGCCATCTTCTAAAATAAAAGTAGCTATATCCTGCTTATTAATGCAAGAAGGTTATATATCTGGATATAAAGTAATAAATAATATTAAACCTATTTTGATATTAACATTGAAATATTTTAATAGTAAGCCAGTTGTAGAGTTTATTCAGCGAATTAGCCGTCCAGGTTTACGTGTTTATAGAAAAAAAAATTCTTTACCAAAAGTTATGTCAGGTATGGGTATTGCTATTATTTCTACTTCTAGAGGGGTAGTTACCGATAAAATGGCTCGTCGATTTGGTCTTGGTGGCGAAATTATTTGTTATGTATCTTGAGGAATTAATTATACGGAGTGTAGGGATGGTAGTTCGTATTACTAAGGCATCTATTTTTATTCCTGATAATGTATTGGTAACAATTCATGGTAAATACATTACAATTAATGGTAGTTATGGTTATTTAACTCAAATAATTCATGATTCTTTAAGAATTGAGCGAAACAGTAATCATCTTATCGTTGTTTCTTGTAATTCTCAAATGAAAAATAAATCAATGATAGGTACGTTTCGTTCATTGTTAAATAACATGATAATTGGGGTAAGCCAACAATTTTTTAAAAAATTGCAATTAGTAGGTGTTGGTTATCGAGTAGTAGTTGAACAAAGTAAATTGATTTTATCAATAGGTTTTTCTCATTCTGTCAGTTTTATATTACCTATGGGTATTATTGCAGAATGTTCAAATCAAAATGAAATTTTATTAAAAGGTATTAACAAGCAATTAGTCGGTCAAGTATCAGCAAATTTACGTGCATTGCGTCCCCCGGAACCCTTTAAAGGTAAAGGAATTCGTTATGAAAATGAAATTATATATACTAAAGAAACTAAAAAGAGGTAATTTTTTAAAGTAACGCGTTGTAGATGAGGTTGTAAAATATATATGATCAGTATTAATAAAAGGGATTTGCGTTTACGTCGAGCAACAAGTCTACGTATGAAATTACGCAAATATAGTGTTGTTCGTCTTGTCGTGCATCGTACTTCAAGACATATTTATGCTCAAGTAATTGATAATGATTTTGTTGTATTAGCTTCTGCATCTACATTAGAAAAGTTTGTTAGACAAGAACTACGTATTACTGGTAATAAGAATGCTGCCGCTTGGATAGGTAAGATTATTGCTGAACGTGCGATAAAAAAAGGTGTTAAAAAATTATCGTTTGATAGATCTGGCTTTAAATACCATGGGCGTGTACAAGCATTAGCGGAAGCTGCTCGTAAAGTGGGGTTATGTTTTTAAAATATAAATATATCGTGAAATTATTATATATTAGGAGTAAAGTTGTTGTATGGTGTCTCGTGTTGAAAAACAGTCTTTTGAATTACAGGAAAAATTAATTGCAGTAAATCGTGTATCTAAAACTGTCAAAGGCGGGCGTGTTTTTAGTTTTACTGCATTAACTGTTGTTGGTGATAATCATGGACGTGTTGGTTTTGGGTATGGTAAAGCACGTGAAGTTCCTTCAGCTATTCAAAAATCTATGGAAAAAGCTCGTCGCAATATGATTAGTATTGTATTGAATAGTGGGACTTTACAACATGTTATTAGGGGAGTTCATACGGGTTCTCATGTATTTATTAAGCCAGCTTCTGAAGGTACAGGGATTATTGCCGGTGGTGCTATGCGTGCTATTTTAGAAGTAGCAGGTGTTCATAATGTTTTAGCTAAAACTTATGGGTCAACCAATCCAATTAATGTAGTGCGAGCTACTATGAATGCTCTTATTAATATGAGATCACCTGAGACTATTGCTGCTAAACGTGGTAAATCTATTGAAGATATCATTGGAAAAATTCATGTTAAAAAAGAACATTAAAATTACTCAGATTCGCAGTTCTATTGGACGACTTGCAAAACACAAAGCTACTTTGGTAGGTTTAGGTTTACGTAGAATTGGCCATACCGTGGAATGTGTTGATAGTCCAGAAATTCGTGGTATGATTAAATCGATATCTTATATGCTTAAGGTTATAAAATGAAGATGAAAATGAACACTTTGGTTCCAATTAAAGGATCAAAATGTACAGCTAAGCGTTTGGGAAGAGGCATTGGTTCGGGATTAGGTAAAACTTGTGGACGAGGGCATAAGGGTCAAAAATCTCGTTCTGGAGGTGGAGTTCGTCTTGGTTTTGAAGGTGGACAAACTCCATTATACCGTCGTGTGCCAAAATTTGGTTTTACATCACGTAAAAATTTACATAGTTCAGAGGTTCGTTTATCAGATTTATCAAATATTAAAGCTAATTTAATAACTTTAGATATATTAAAAATGTATAATATTATTAAAAAAAACGTTAGTTTTGTTAAAGTTATATTATTTGGCACAATAGATCGTGCTATTGTTTTACGGGGATTGCATGTTAGTAAAGGTGCTTATTCTATTATTAAAGCTTTTGGCGGCAAAATAGAGGAATAAGTAAATAAATGTCTAGACAATCACAATCAGATTTATCTTTTCGAAGCATTAAGGGTGGTTTAGGTGAATTGAAACAAAGAATTTTTTTTGTTATTGGAGCTTTGATAGTTTTCCGCATTGGTTCATTTATTCCAATACCTGGTATTAATACTAGTGTTATTACTCAATTGTTAGAACAACAACGCGGTACCATTATTGAAATGTTCAATGTGTTTTCAGGTGGTGCTCTTAGTCGGGCTTCAATTTTTACTTTGGGAATTATGCCGTATATTTCATCATCAATTATTATTCAATTGTTAACTGTAGTACATCCAAGATTAGCGGAATTAAAAAAAGAAGGTGAAGATGGAAGACGTAAAATTAATCGATATACTAGATATGGTACGTTATTTTTATCTTTTTTTCAATCAATTGGAATTGCAACTGGGTTATCTAATATGCCAGGTATGCAAGGATTAATAGTTCATCCTTGCTTTTCCTTTTACTTTGTTGCAGTAATCAGTTTAGTTTGTGGAACAATGTTTTTAATGTGGTTGGGTGAACAAATTACTAATAGAGGTATAGGCAATGGTATTTCTATGATTATTTTTTCAGGTATTGTTGCTGGTTTACCTGCAGCTGTAGGGCAATTAATTGAAGAAACAAGACAAGGAGATTTACATTTTTTTTTGTTAGTTTTAATTTTGTTTATAGTGTTTATAGTGACATTTTTTGTAGTGTTTATGGAGCGAGGTCAGCGTCGTATAATTGTTAATTATGCTAAACGTCGTCAACACGGTTATCGTACTTATTCGTCACAAAATACACACTTACCTTTAAAAATCAATATGGCTGGAGTCATTCCTGCGATTTTTGCTTCTAGTATTATTTTGTTTCCTGCTACTATTTCTTCCTGGTTTGGTGCTAGTAGTAGTTGTAATTGGTTAGTATCAATTACCTTATATTTACAACCCGGACAGCCATTGTATATGTTTTTTTATGCTGTAGCAATTGTGTTTTTTTGTTTTTTTTATACTTCATTAGTTTTTAATCCACGTGAAACTGCTGATAATTTAAAAAAATCTGGTGCTTTTATACCAGGAATACGCCCTGGAGAACAAACAGCGAAGTATATTGATAAAGTTATGGTTAGGCTAACTTTAGTTGGATCGCTCTACATTACTTTTATTTGTTTGATACCAGAATTTATGCGTATTGCAATGCATGTTCCATTTTATTTTGGAGGTACGTCTTTATTAATTGTTGTTGTAGTAATTATGGATTTTATGAATCAAATTCAAACTTTAATGATGTCTAGTCAATATGAATCAGTGTTAAAGAAAGCTAACTTAAAAGGTCATGATTATTAGATTGTGATAGAATTATGTTGTTGTTGTGTTTTTTTTGAGGTGATATGAAAGTACGAGCTTCAGTAAAGAAGTTATGTCGTAACTGCAGAATGTTGAAGCGTCATGGTGTGATTCGTGTTGTTTGTCGTTCTGAGCCAAGACATAAACAACGTCAGGGTTAATAATTAATTAGTTTATATTTTCATTTAAGGATGCGTGATGTTTTATTTTTTTAGATAGTTAACGGGTATTTTTTAATAATAATAATAACAATTATACTATATTTTATTGGAGTAGAATAAGTGGTACGAATAGCAGGCATAAACATTCCTGATCATAAACATGTAATTATTGCTTTAATATCAATTTATGGTATAGGACGATCTCGATCACGTTCTATTTGTTCAGCTACAGGTATTCCTGAATATACTAAATTAAATATGTTGTCGGATCATCAAATTGATATGATTCGTGATGCTGTTGCTAAATATATCATAGAAGGTGATTTACGTCGTGAAGTTACTTTAAATATTAAACGTTTAATAGATTTGGGTACTTATCGAGGGTTACGTCATAGACGTGGTCTCCCTGTTCGTGGACAGAGAACTAGAACTAATGCGCGTACTTGTAAAAGACCACGTAAGATTGTTGATAAATAATTAATAATGAGTATTAAAGTATGGTTAAATCACCTAATACTCGCATACGCAAGCGGGTTAAAAGACAAATTTTAGATGGTATAGTTCATATACATGCATCTTTTAATAATACTATTGTGACAGTCACAGACCGTCAAGGTAATACTTTATGTTGGGCAACTGCTGGTGGTTCTGGTTTTCGCGGTTCTCGAAAATCTACTCCATTTGCTGCACAAACTGCAGCTGAATATTGCGCTGAAATAGCTAAAGAATATGGTATTAAAAATTTAGAAGTTATGATTAAAGGACCAGGTCCAGGTCGAGAGTCTACTGTCCGTGCTTTAAATGCAGCGGGATTTCGTATTGTTAATATTACTGATGTTACTCCAATTCCTCATAATGGGTGCCGTCCTCCCAAAAGACGTCGTGTGTAAAATAATGCAATTTTTATTATGAACTAGGAAAGTAAAATATGGCAAGGTATTTAGGACCTAAACTTAGAGTTGCTCGTCGTGAAGGTACAGATCTTTTTTTAAAGTCTGGTGTGCGCTCAATTGAATCAAAATGTAAGATTGAACAACCACCCGGTCAACATGGTTTGCGTAAACCTAGATTATCAGATTATGGTGTACAATTACGAGAAAAACAAAAAGTTAGGCGTATATATGGTATTTTGGAACGACAATTTCGCAATTATTACAAAAAAGCAGCTAAAATTAAAGGTAATACTGGTGATATTTTGTTGCAATTATTAGAAAGTCGATTAGATAATATTGTTTATCGCATGGGGTTTGCTACTACACGAGCAGAAGCTCGTCAATTAGTTAGTCATAAAGCAATTATAGTAAATAATCGTATTGTTAATATTCCTTCTTATCAAGTTGTTCCTGGTGATACTATTATTGTATGTGAAAAAGCTAAAAATCAACTACGAATTAAAACAGCATTAGAATTATTTGATCAACGTGAGAAATCAACATGGATTATTGTTAATTTAACTAAAATGGAAGGTGTTTTTAAGCGTGTTCCAGAACGTACTGATTTGTCAGCTGATATCGATGAACATTTAATTATTGAATTGTATTCTAAATAATAGATAAAAAAATGGAGAGGATGTAATGCAAAATAAAAGTATGATAACAGAGTTTTTGAAACCGCGTTTAGTTGATATTGAACAGATTAGTGCAACTCATACTAAAGTAATTTTGGAGCCTTTGGAACGTGGTTTTGGACATACTTTGGGTAATGCATTACGTCGTATATTGTTATCATCTATGCCTGGATATGCAGTGACAGAAGTTAAAATTGATGGAGTGTTGCATGAATATAGTACAAAGGAAGGAATACAAGAAGATATTTTGGAAATTTTACTAAATTTAAAAGGGTTGGCTATTAGAGTTAAAGGTAAAGAAAATGTTATTTTAACTTTATATAAATCTGGTATTGGTCCAGTAGTAGCAGCTGATATTGTTCATGATGAACATGTGGAAATAATTAAACCACAACATATTTTATGTCATTTGACAGATCAAAATGCATCAATTAATATGCAAATTAAAGTTGAATGTGGACGAGGCTATGTTCCTGCTTCTTCTAGGATTTGTATAGAAGAAGATAATTCAGCTGTTTCTACCACTACTTCCATTGGTCGTTTGTTAATAGATGCATGTTATAGCCCAGTGGAACGAATAGCATATAATGTAGAATCTGCGCGTGTTGAACAACGTACTGATCTAGATAAATTAATTTTAGATATTGAAACTAATGGCACTATTGATCCTGAAGAAGCTATTCGACGAGCAGCAACTATTTTAGCTGAACAATTAGAAGCTTTTGTTGATTTACGTGATGTACGTCAACCAGAAATCAAAGAAGAAAGACCTGAATTTGATCCAATTTTGTTGCGTCCTGTTGATGATTTAGAATTGACTGTTCGTTCTGCTAATTGTCTTAAAGCAGAATCTGTTCATTATATTGGTGATTTGGTTCAAAAGACAGAAGTTGATTTGTTAAAAACGCCAAATTTAGGTAAAAAATCACTTACTGAAATCAAAGATATTTTAGCTTCTCACGGGTTAACTTTAGACATGCGTCTTAATAATTGGCCGCCGTCAAGTCTTGTTAAGGAATAAAATTAGGATTAGTTTATTTTGTTGTTATGAGGAATATATAAATGCGTCATTGTAAAAGTGGTCGTAAATTAAATAGAAATCATGCTCATCGTAAATTAATGTTTCGTAATATGTTGAATTCATTAATTATTCATGGAATGATTAAAACTACTTTACCTAAAGCGAAGGCATTGCGTGGTATAATTGAGCCAATAATTACTATTGCCAAGACAGATAGTATTGCAAATCGTAGATTATTATTTTCTAGAATTCGCAATGATAAGGTTATAGTCAAGCTTTTTAGTGAACTAGGTCCAAGATTTTTAATTCGTCAAGGAGGATATACACGTATTTTAAAGTGTAATTATCGTATGGGGGATAAAGCGATTATGGCCTACATAGGATTTGTTGATGCTGAATTATATAGTAGATAGTGGAGTGGTATTTTTGTTATCTATATATAAAATTTTTCTATATTATTAGTGTTTTATTATATTTGTAGAACATATTAATAAATATTTTTGTTTTTAGTAAAAAGTAGTAATGTGACAAAATTCATAACGTATTAGTTTGTTAATTAAGGTAAAATAAGGCCTGTTGTAAACCAATTTTTTCTGGACAGAAAAAATTCATGTGCCGTCATTATTCTTTTCCCTGTTGGTTGCAGTAGAATTATTGTTAGTATTCCATCGCCAGTAGAGATGTCGATTCCTGTTTTTTTTATTTTTAGAATAGTACCTGGAATATGCATTTTGTATTGTTTTGTCTTATCTAATACAACAGATGCTTTCCATACTTTAATTGTGTGTTCTTTTATTTTGAAATAACTTGTCGGCCAAGGATTAAAAGCGCGGATGCGTCTTTCTATTTGAATAGCTGTTAAGTACCAGTTTATTTTGCCTTCTTGTTTACTTATTTTTTTCGCATAAGTAGCATAATTTTCGTTTTGTGGAATATTTACGTTTTGTTTATAATAATCTATTTGATTTAATGTTTTAAGAAGTGCTATTGATCCTATTTTTGCAAGTTTATGTGATAACGTTAAGTTAGTATCATTAGATGAGATATTGCAAGTTTGTTTGTATAAAATATTACCAGTATCTAATCCTTTATCCATTTGTATAATTGTGATGCCAGTTGTAGAATCCCCAGCTTCTAAAGCTCTTTGGATAGGTGCCGCTCCACGCCAACGTGGAAGTAATGAACAATGCATATTTATGCATCCTAAACGTGGTAAATGTAATAATTCTTGAGGAAAAATTAAACCGTATGCTACAACAACTAAAATGTCTGCATGAAGATTGTCAATTATTTGAAAGATTTTTGATGTTTGTAAAGATTTTGGTTGAAATATTGGTAAATTATGTTTTATCGCAATGTTTTTAACAGAATTATGATTGGATTTTTTTTTACATGATATTAAATTGGATTGAGTTAATACTGCTATTATTTGATGTTTAGAATGAAGTAATGTATGTAGTTGATATGCAGCAAAATTTGGTGTTCCAGCAAAGATGATGCGTAATGAATGAGTCATAATTTTATACTATATACCTTTTATTTTTTATTTTTTTTTGTTTTTTTGGTTTTTAATTGAATCTTTATTTTAATTAAGATAATCTATTAATAATTTTCCAATTAAGTGATCCATTTCATGTTGAATACAAATAGCTAGTAGATTGTTTGCTTGTATTTTAAAGAAATCTCCGTGTTGATTAAATGCATGTATTTTTACAATAGCTGCTCTAGGTATTGCATAATGTTGTTGAGGTATTGATAAACAACCTTCTATGATACTAGTATTTCCTTGTTTTTTTATTAAACGTGGGTTTATTAATATTAATGGTTTTTTTAATGTTGTTGAAATATCAATAACAATGATTTGTTTATGGATATTTACTTGGGTAGCAGCTAATCCTATACCTTTGTTTTTATACATGGTTTCAAGCATGTTATTTACAATCTGTTTGGTATTGTTGTTAAAATTAATAACTGGAGTGGCAATATTACGTAATCTTTTATCGGGATAATATAATAATTCTAGTATTGACATAATTAATATTTATTAGCATCTATAATGATAGAAGTATTTATAATTTTATGTTTTAAGATATAATTTTTGCAAAAAAAATCATAGTATTTTTACATATAAAGTAATTAATTAACAATTATATTTTAGTTGAATGACATGTTGTAGTATTTTAGTTTTAAGTAATATTTTAATCATATTTAAGATTATTTATTATATATTATGATTTAGTTATTAAACAATAAAGTTTAATATTCTAATTTGGTAGATGTTACTAATTGGTTCATGATAATTGCAGTTATAAATAGATTAGTAAATTATTTTTATAATTAGTTGTATTTTATTAAGGAAATTTTAATATTTATCAATGTTATAATATCTTAAGTTGAAGATGTTGTATTTATTTTGATATTTGGATGATATTTTGTAGTTGAAATATTATAGTAATTTTATAATATAGTAGAATATTTTAATTTTTGTAGTGTAAAGAAAATATATGTAGTCAATATTGTTTAAGAAATTATAATTAGTAATGTGAATGATATAAGTTATTGTTGTAGTTTAAGATTATAAATAAAATAAATAATAAATTGTTGATTATTTTTTGATATTTTTTGTGAATTTTTATGTTGTTAAATGCTATGATTGGTAAATTTAATATTGATAATCAAAATGTTTTGTTGGAGGCTTTACATGATGGGCAGGTGATTGCTTATCCTACAGAAACTATTTTTAGTTTAGGATGTGATCCTGATAATATTTTAGCAGTAGAAAGATTATTAAGCATAAAACGGAGATCTTGGAAGAAAGGTTTTATTTTAGTTGGTGCTAATTATAAGCAATTATTTCAATATATTGATGATAGTTTGATAAATGATCAACAATGTTTAAGAGTATTTCGTGATAGTTTTTTTCCAATTACTTGGGTTTTTCCTGTTAAATCTACAACACCAAGTTGGTTAATAGGTACATTTTCATCGTTAGCAATACGATATAGTTTTTTTACACCGTTGCAAAAATTATGTTTGTTATTTGGCAAAGCTTTGATTTCTACTAGTGCAAATTTGTCAGGATATCCACCTGCACGTACTATTAGTGATATTTATAAACAATTTGGTTATTCTATTCCTGTCATGAAAACAGATTTAATAAATAAAAATTATAATCCTTCTAAAATTCGTGATGCTAGAACTGGGATATGGTTGCGTTATTAGTTTAGATGATATATATCGTCATAATTCATATTATAAAACTATTTTGTGTGGGGTGTATTTTAATGGATTCTTTTGCTGTATTTGGTAATCCAATAGAACATAGTATGTCGCCTGAAATTTATTCGTTTTTTGCGGAAGAAACTGGTATTACTGCGTCTTATGGAAAAAGGTTAGCAACAATTACAAATTTTAAAATAATTTTAGAACAATTTTTTATTTCTGGCGGTATGGGAGCTAATATTACTATGCCACTTAAAGAACATACTTTTATGTTATGTAAAAATCTTACTAAAAGGGCTACAGTGGCGGGTGCTGTCAATGTATTGAAAAAACAACATGATGGATCGTTGTTAGGGGATAATACTGATGGTATTGGATTATTAGCTGATTTACAACGTCTTGGTTGGTTGAACATTGGAAGTAAAATATTGTTAGTTGGATCTGGTGGTGCAGCGAGAGGGATTATTTTTCCATTATTAACTTTTGGTTGTCAGATAATATTAACTAATCGGACTTTATTGCGTGCTCAAAAATTGGCTAATTTTTTTCACAATATAGGAAATATTAATGTTGTTCCTTTTAATGAATTATGTACTGTACAGAGTGATGTAATAATTAATGCTACATCTGCCGGGGTATATGGTAAATTACCTAATTTGCCAAATTCTTTAATTAATTCATCTGTTAGTTGTTATGATTTATTTTATCAGAAAGATATAGATACGCCATTTATTAGATGGTGCAAGGAACAGGGGGCTGTACGTTGTTCTGATGGATTAGGTATGTTAGTTGGGCAAGCAGCATATTCTTTTCTTTTATGGCATAATTTGTTACCTTCAATTTCCCTTGTATTACAAAAAATACGTCCTAATATGTAAATTAGCAATATTGTATGGTTATATTTATATTGTTTTTTAGATTTTAAATGAAGTTGGTTTAAAAAAGTTAAGGATATTTATTAGATAATTAATGATTATGTATGGATTTGTTTTTGGTATGTATGAGATACAAGTTTGGTATTATTGTAATTAATATTATTTAGATAGTTTTTTAATTATAGAGTTTTTGATTATAAAAAAATTATTGGTTTAGCATCCAATTATGTTAAATAGTTATATGCAATTATTTAATAATTATAATTTTAAAATAATAATGTATTTAATTTTTCTATTTTTTTGTTTATTATTTTTTAGTAATTTTATTGATTTTTTATTAAATTTTAGTACAATATGACGTTGTTTTGCCTTTATTTTTTTGTATTGCTTGGTGGTGTAAGCGCGATGGAACCACCTGAATACCATACCGAACTCAGAAGTGAAACGTCGTAGTGCCGATGGTAGTATAAGGTTTACCTTATGTGAGAGTAGGAGACTGCCAAGCAAAATTTGTAATTTATTTATATTGTCAGTTAATTTTTGTTTTATATTAAATTGTATTTATTTTTATTTTAATTGAAGTACATTGTTAATAATAAGTTTTGGCGGTTTATTATAATTTTTGTTTTTTAAAGTTGTTTGTTACAATACGTATTTTGTGTTTTATTAAAAATATTTTATAATTTTTTGTTATTAATAATTAGTGAATAATTTTATATGTTTTTTATTGTTATCAAGAATTTTTGTGAGTTTATAGTTTTAAAAGTTGTTTAATATATTGTTTAAAATGTATTTCTTTTAGTTCGTAGTGCAGCAAAGGTTTTCCATTCTTCTTGATCGTAAGGGTGGATGTTTAGTTTTTTTTTGATATTTTTTTCTTGACATCTAAAAAAAAGATTTACTTTTAATTCTAATTCTAGTGTAGAAGGTAGAGTTGGTTTTTTTTGTTTGTGTAATTTTTTAACTGTGTTAAGATAGGATCGAATGTTTGTATCGTAAGGTAAAATAGAAGCTGCAAAAGTAATATTGGTTAAAGTATATTCATGTGCACTACAAATTAAAGTTGTATTAGGTAGTCGTTTAATTTTTTGGCAAGAGTAATACATTTGTTGTGCTGTTCCTTCAAGTAGTCGTCCGCAACCTGCAGAAAATATTGTATCTCCACAAAATAACCACGGGTGACTATAATAACCTATATGCCCTAATGTGTGTCCTGGTAAAGATAAAATTTTAAAATTATGGTTGAGTAGTGCAATATTATCATTATTTGATACAACTTGATTTGTTCCTTTATTTATAGTTTCTAATGGTCCGTAGACTTTAACAGGGAAAAGATTAAGTAATTTATGTACACCGGAAGTGTGATCATCATGATGATGAGTAAGTAGAATAGCAATTAAGTTTAATTTTAATTTTTGAATAATTTGCAAGACAGGTTTATGATCTCCTGGATCAATTACTAGACATTTTTTGTTTTTATTATATAAAATCCAGATATAATTGTCTTTTAGAGAAGGAATATTAATTAAATTCATTGCTGATAACCTTAATATTTAATATTGTATTTATTTTATTTATGTAATGTACAAAAGATTATGAAATTATTACAAAATGAACAATTAATTTCAATACCTTCCACATGGAAAGATCTTCCATACGGTGAGTGTTATAGAGAAACGTTAGAGAATTATTTAAAGGAATGGTGGCCTAGAATACGTGGTTTTAATATGTTGAAAATTGGTTCATTAAGTGCAAATCTTACTACTAAGGATTGTGTTGTGTTTTATCAAATAAATGTTGGTTTTAAAGGAGAATATTTACAGATAATTGTTGATTACGATCAACTTCCCTTTGCTAATAAATCTGTTGATATTTGTTTATTAATTCATACTTTATCTTACATTAAACATCCTTATCGTTTATTACAAGAGATAGATAGAGTATTGAGTGATGATGGTTGGTTAATAATCAGTACGTTTAATTTAATAAGTATATTAGGTTTATCGAGGGTTATTTATTTTTTTTTTCGTAAACCTTTTAAGTATCGTTTATATACTTTGATAAAATTGTTGTATTGGTTACGATTACTAAATTTTGAAATTGTAAATAAAGCTCATTTGCAATTATTTCCATGGAAAAGTCATGAAAATAATTGTTTATTTAGTAAATATTTTATTTTTATTGGTTGTTTAAATATAATAATTGCGCGTAAACAGATTATTCCTTTTCAATTAATACCATTAAATATCCAGAATTATTTTTTTAGTTTGTATTAAATATTTAAGATAATATTTCTTTTAAATTATATTTTAGTATTGATATATTTGCTAAATAATATGATTCTTTATGCATAATATATCGTCATATTTAGGATTGTTGGCTGCTATTTGTGCTAGTTTGTTACAGCGATCATTTTCTGGATGACCAGAATGTCCTTTTAACCATTTATACCGTAAGATATGAGGTGTAATTGCTATATCTAATCGTTGCCATAAATCAATATTTTTAATTGATTTATTTTTTATTGATTTCCAATCATTTTGCTTCCAATTATGTATCCACTGCGTGAGGCCTTGAATAACATATAGACTATCGGTATTGATGATAATTTTGCATGGTTTTTTAATTGCTTCTAATGCTACAATAGCAGCCATTAATTCCATTCGGTTATTAGTAGTTAATTTGTATCCTGCACTAAATTCTTTTATATATTTTTTGTAGTATAAAATTACTCCATATCCCCCAGGACCTGGATTTCCTAAACAAGATCCATCGGTAAAAATTTTTATTTTTTGATACATACGACAATATTTATTATATAATTAAATATTTATTTTTATTGTAAAGTGATTTATATGAATTTTGAATATGTACGACAAGTAGTATTGGATACTGAAACTACAGGTATTAATAGATCTGGTGTTCATTATATAGGACATCGTATTATTGAAATAGGTGCAGTTGAAATAATTAATCGTCGTTTAACTGGCAAAAATTTTCATGTATATATTAATCCTAATCGTAAAATTGATCCAGAAGCTTTTAATATTCATGGAATTAGTAATAAATTTTTGTCTGATAAACCAATTTTTTCAGCAATATCATGTAAATTTATAAATTTTATTCGGGGAAGTGAATTAATAATTCATAATGCTCAATTTGATTTAGGTTTTATAAATTATGAATTGAACATGCTTAATGGTGTTGAAAAAAATATTGATTCATTATGTAGTATAGTAGACACCTTACTTTTAGCTAGGAAAAAGTTTCCTGGTAGACGTAATAGTTTAGATGCACTTTGTGAACGTTATGCAGTTAATAAAAGCAATCGTATTTTACACAATGCAATGGTTGATGCGAAAATTTTAGCGACTATTTTTCTTTTAATGACCGGTGGTCAAACTACTATGCGATTTACTATGGAAGACAAATTGAATTGTTTTAAAAAGAATAGTACAGTAGATTATCAAGATAGAAATAAAATTTGTAGTAATGATTTAAGAATTATTTTTGCCGCCTCAGAAGAAATTAAACAACATAAAAATATGTTGAATATAATTAAAGAAAAGTATGGATATTGTATGTGGAGTTTGTGTGTAATATTTGTTATTAATTATATATTAGTTTAATATTTATTAGTATGTAGCTATTTTTTTAATTTTTTATTGTATGGTTTTATATAGCATTGTTTTAATTTAGGTATTGTAATATATTTAAGGTGTATTGATATTTTAAAAGGGTATTGGTATTTTTGTTTGAATTATATATTAGTAAATTTATTAAATATTTATTTATTATTATTTTTAAAATGTTTATGGTTATGGTTTATAATTAGATGTTTTTAAAGTTTTGTTATATATTTTTGATATTAATAGTTCATTTATATGAAAACAAATAATTTTTAAGTTGTTGTCATTGTATTTATATAAATATTTTTATAATTTTAGTATTATTTTAATTTATTTTTATTTTTTTGTTTTAGTGGACAGTATTTTGTTGTGTATGTATTGAGGGTATATTTTGATGTATCATAAAATGATTTTTAATGAATTTAATGATATTAAGAATTCTTGGGATGCTGTTATTAATAACAAATCTTATGTTGCGTTGCTAGAATCAGCAGCACATCTTATTGTTGATGTTTTTAAGGTTGGCGGAAAGATTTTGACATGCGGTAATGGCGGTTCACATTGTAATGCTATACATTTTGCTGAGGAATTAACAGGTCGTTATCGAGATGATCGATTCGGTTATCCTGCGTTAGCTATTTCAGATGCGTGTCATATTTCTTGTGTTGGAAATGATTTTGGTTATGAATATGTATTTTCCCGTTATATTGAAGCTTTGGGTAAACGTAATGATATCTTGTTAACTATAACTACTTCTGGTAAATCAATCAATATTTTACGTGCTATTGAAGCAGCATATATTAAAAATATGTATGTAATTGTATTTACTGGTAATACTATGAGGGAATTTGTTAAGAAGGTAGATATAGAGATTTGTGTGCCATATTTTAAGTATGCTGATCGTGTTCAAGAAATTCATATGAAATTTATTCATGTTTTAATTTTAATTGTTGAACAAAAGATGTCTAATGTATTATAGTATAGAATAATTGGATATCAAGAGTATTGTATAATAGATATTTTTGTTTTTGGTGTATTTATTTTGTAAGTTAAATTTTGGTTGGTTAGGTTAAGAAGATACTAATTGTTTTAATATGATTTATTGATGTTATGTACTTATTAATAGTTAGTTTAGGGTATGCTTTTATTTAACAAGATTAGATAATTAAGTAAAACAACGGTACAAAGTATGTTGTTTGTATTATGAGGCAAAAGAAAATAAAATAGTGTGGTAGGGTTTATTTTGTAACTATGTTGTTGTTGTGTATATGAGGTTATCCAGTTTTTCTTTTAGGTTTTCATGGGTTGTAATAAAAGGAAGTTAGTTGATTATAAGGAAGGTGGATATATATGGATGAATGTGCCGATAATAGGATTTGAACCTATCACCTGCGCATTACGAATGCGCTGCTCTGCCATAATGAGCTATATCGGCAAAATTTATATTTTATTTTTATTAGTTTATTTGTGATATATTTCTTCATAATTTGTAGTTTGTATGAAGTTATTTTGATGTTGTTTTTGATTTTTTATTTATAGTTCATCTACATTTTTGGATAAGAATTCTGCTATCCCTTGTGTAGATGGTTCTATACCTGCTTTCTTTGTGTCCCATTGAGCAGGACAAACCAAACCATGTTCTTCATGGAATTGCATTGCATCTATCATGCGAATCATTTCATCAAAATTTCTTCCTAAAGGTAAATCATTGACTATTTGATGACGCACTATACCTGTTTGATCAATTAAAAATGATCCTCGTAATGCGACGCCTAAATCAGGATGTTCAATACCGTAAGACATGATAATTTCACGTTTTAAATCAGCAATCATGGGAAATTGAAGATTGCCAACTCCTCCTTTATTTGTTGGTATTTGACGCCATGCATAATGTACAAATTCAGAATCTAAAGATACACCAACAACTTTTACATTACGTTTTTGAAATTTAGAATAACGTTTATTACAGGAAATCAATTCGGAAGGACAGACAAATGTAAAATCCATAGGCCAAAAAAACAGCATAGCAGGATTACCTTGAATATATTTTTTAAAATTAAAATTTTTAATGATTTTACCGTCATGCAGTACAGCAGTTGCAGTAAAGTCTGGTGCTGGTCTGGTTACTAGTATCATAGTTATGATCTCTTTAATTAATATTAATAGTTTGAAAATTGTTGTAATTTATGTTGTTTTAACAAAATTTATATAATTTTGTTTTATCAGCATTCTATTAAAATAACAAAAATTTTGTAATTTCAAAATATATTGTTTATTTTTTAAAATTATCTATCGAAATGAATTATATATCAAATTTATTAAATTACAAAATTTTTCTTTTAATTTGATTTTTATAATGTTTGTGATTATGAGAAGCGTTATAAAGATAAAATAATAGTTTGATATAGTATAGAAAATATATAGATAAATATAGGGTTTGAGTGTTTAAGTATGTAAATGTTATGTATTTGTTTAATATTTTATAAATAAATATTGTTGCATGTTTGATTTGTTTATTACTTTAAGTAATATTATTTTTATTGATTATATTTTTATTGTTTTGTGATTAGAAATGAAATATGGAAAATTTGTTTAAGATGTATTTTAAGTATGGATAATTTGTATTTTTGTTAGAATATTTTGCAATATTGTTAACATGTAAGATTGAGTTAATTAAAATAGTTACTGATATATTAATGTTGTGAGATGTTTGTTTTGTATTTATTATTATTTTTTTGGAGTTGTAATATTGATAATATATGCATTTGTGTAAATTTATTTAATATAGTAATTGCATTTTGATATGTTTTTGAAGAATTTTTTATTTTTATATTTTAATTGTTTTATAATTAAATTTATTTGATATTGAAATTTAATTTTTGTGATTAGTTTATTATATTCATATTGTATATAATTTAAGTAAAATATATGAATATTTATTATAATTTTGTTATAAACGTATTTATTTATTTGCATAGATTTACGTTTTTCAGGGACGTTACATTATTTATATAAGATTATTATTATAATACAAAATAATAACTTGTTTGTATTTTGTAAAATTTGTGCATCAGTAGAGTAGTATTTGTTTTGTTGAGAAGGATGTTTATGATTAATTTATATTAATATTTTTATTATAAGTATAATGATGGTCTAAATGTTATTCATTGTAATATTTTCATATAGCAGAAAAGAAGTTTAAATTATTTATAAATTAATGTTAATAGTTAATATTTGTTAAGTAAACTACGGTAATGTGTGTATATATGATATAAGTAAATTTAGTAGTTTTTATTTTTTTATATATGAAAACATGTATAATTGTTTTTTTTCATCAATAGTAACATCTTAATTGAGAAGTATTGTTATTACATATGGATGGTTTGGTATGTTTTAAGTAAAAGAAGGTGGCAGACATTACCACATATTTTAATGTTATATTTTGCATACTATTATATAATTTGTATTATTTAAATTGTTTTAATACGATGTATATATTTTATTTAAAATATTATATTGATGCAGTAAGTATTGTTATCCACATTTAGATATAGAATTATAGATATTTATTAAAATAATGAAAAGTATAATTTTACTGCAAAGTTATTGTTGTTTTTTATTGTATTTTTTATTTTATTGATTTATATATTTATATAATACACTATGGGGTAATTGAAAATGAGTATTTCTTTTATTAATAATGCTATTGCAAGCGTTGATTCTTCATATCAAGGTAATCCTTATTCTTTTATTATTGTATTATTAGTTTTTATTTTAGTTTTTTATTTTATTATTTTTCGTCCACAACAAAAGCGTAATAAAGATCATAGAGAGTTAATGAATTCTATTAGTAAAGGAGATGAAGTATTAACTAGTGGAGGTTTAGTTGGTAAAGTAGTTAAAATTACTGAAACAGGATATATTTTTGTTATGCTTAATGAAAATATCAATGAAATCATTATTCAGCGCGATTGCATTACTGCCATTTTACCAAAAGGTACAATGAAGTCTTTATGATTTTAGGATGTTTTTGTGTTAAATCGTTATCCTTTATGGGTATATTTCTTACTTTTTATAATATTACTTTTTGGAATATTATATGCGCTTCCAAATTTATATGGAGAGAGTTTTGCTGTACAAATTAGGCATGTACAAGGCGATCGTATTAATAACATTGATGTGGTTAATATTAATACGATGCTAAAAGATCAAGGTATTGTTTATAGGTATTTTGTTATTAAAGATTATGTTTTGTCAATTTGTTTTTTTTAAACAAGAAGATCAAGTACAAGCGTATAAAATATTATTACAAAATTTGAATAAAAAGTTTACTGTATCTTTTTTTTATTGTCACATGTTCCAATTTGGTTAACTAATATTAAATCTAAACCAATAAAGTTAGGTTTAGATTTATGTGGTGGCATACATTTTTTAATGAAAATAGATATGGATATTATGTTTAATAAATTGTACGAACAATGTATTAATGAGTTTGTTCGTGATTTATATAATAAAAATATTTTTTATGTAAAAATACAAAAGATAAAAAAACTACAGTCATGAAGTTTATTTTAGTGATTCTAATGTTAGAAATGTAGTACGTTTGTTGTTGGTTAATAAATATAAACAATTGTTATTTTATAATATTAAAAATTTTGGGTTAAGTATTACATTATCTGATGAATTTTTATCCACATTTCGTAGGCATGCTTTACAACAAAATATTGTTATTTTACGTGATCGTATTAGCCAATTAGGTGTTAGTGAATCTTTAGTACAAGCTCAAAGTATGAATAATATTATTGTAGAACTTCCTGGTATTCAAGATATAGTATTAGCTAAAGATACCATTGGTGCAACCGTGACTCTTGAGTTTCGTTTAGTCAATAGTAATGTAAAAGAATATTTCTCTACAGACCAAGAATATGAATTGCAAGATTGTGAAATAAAAAAAATACTTGTGACGGTGAGCCATATTTATTGTATAGGAAGCCTATTTTAGGCGGTGAACATATTATTAATGCTAATTATTCTCGTAATGAATATAATCAACCCCAAGTAAATATTTTTCTTGATGCAAAAGGGGTAATATCATGTCTCAGTTTACTAAAAATAATATCGGTCGGCTTATGGTTATTCTTTTAGTGGAATATAAAGATGGCGGGGAAAAAGATGTTGATGGTCATGTTATTTTTGTTAAACAAGAAAAAATAGTAAATATAGTTACTATTCAATCACAACTAAGAAATTATTTTTGTATTGTTGGTATTAATAATTCCAATGAAGCTCGTAGGTTATCAGTATTATTACGTATGGGCTCTTTAAGCGCTCCTATGCATATTGTGGAGGAATGTACTATTGGCCCAAGTTTAGGAATGAATAACATTATTAAAGGATTGTATGCTTGTTGTATTGGATTAACATTTTTAATTTTATTTATGGTATTTTGGTACAAAATATTTGGTGTAATTGCTGCAGTAGCACTAATTACTAATTTGTTATTAATTATCAGTATAATACTTTATTACCTGGAGTAACGCTTACTATGCCTGGAATTGCAGGTATAATATTGACTTTATCTATAGCGGTAGATTCTAATGTTTTAATTAATGAAAGGATTAAAGAGGAATTGAATATGGGTAAAACAGTACAGCATGCAATTTATACAGTTTATCATAAAGCTACTTATAGTATATTTGATGCTAATATTGTAACTATAATTGCTTCAATTATATTGTATATATTAGGTACTAGTGTCATAAAGAGGTATGTTATTACTACAATTATTGGTATAACCGTGTCTATGTTTACATCAATTATTGGTACACGCGCTATAGTTAATTTATTGTATGGTTCTAGAGATATTGATAAAATATCTATTTGAGGATTATTTTAGTGCAACAACATAATAGTTTAAGAATATTGAGATATTCATTAAATGTATATAATTTTATGTCTTGGAATATGTTAGTTATTGGTATATCGATATTTCTGTTAGTTATTTCTTTTTTAGTTATTGTAATGCGTGGTTTTAATTGGGGTATGGATTTTACTTGAGGAATAGTTATTGAATTATATTTAGAAAAGTCAGTGAATTTATCTCAAATATGTAATATATTGATATATTTAGGATATAAAGATACAATTGTGCAAAGTTTGGGTAGTAATAAAAATATAATTATACGTATGTCTTTAATAAATAATGATTTAATTTATCAAATAACCGATCAAATATTATTAACGTTAAATAAATCTTTGGAGTAAAATATTTATACTCAAAGAATAGATTTTATAGGACCGGGTGTTGGTAATGATTTGATGAGATGTGCTGGAATTTCATTTGTATTATCTTTGCTGTGTATTTTTGCTTATGTTAATATTTGTTTTCGGTGGCATTTTGCAGTAGGTGCTGTATTAGCATTAGTACATGATGTAGTAATTATAATTGGAGTATTATCTTTATTATTTATAGAGATAAATACAATAATTATTTCTGCTTTAATATTTGTTTTTTGTTATTCTTTGAATGATAGTATTGTTATTTTTGATCGTATTCGAGAAAATTGTTATTTATATTATGATAGAGATATTGTTGAAATTTTTAATATATCTTTAACTCAAGTTTTAAAAAGAACTTTTATAACATCGTTTACTACTGCTGCAGTATTGTTAATTTTGTTAATTTTTGGTGGGTCTTTGTTGCGTGGTTTTGTGACAACATTGTTAGTTGGTGTGTTTGTTGGTACTTTTTCTTCTATTTATATAGCTTCAGCTTTAGCTTTTCAATTATCTAAAAATAAATAATACTTATTATTCAAAAACATGAGAGATGGTATCATTTGATTAGGTAGTTTGAGTATTCTAAAAATATAATTAAAATAATAAACATGTGTGTTATTTTACATGATGTTCTTAAGAAATTTTTTATTTTTATAGTGAGGTAAATATAAGATAAACAATGTATTCATATTTATAAAGTTTATTGATAATGTTAAATTAATTAGTTGTTAGTTTGTTGCTTTGTATATATTATATGGATTATAATGGGTTTAATGATAATATTAGTAATTAACGATGAATGATTTTATTGTCTTAATAAATATTTTATTTTAATTTAAATTTGTGATTTATATATAAATGTTTAATGTTGATGAATTATTATTTAATTTATAATTAATATGATTGCATGGAATATAAAATTTTAGTTATTTTTTATATTTTATTTTATAAATTAATGTATAACTAAGTTTCATGTTTGTATTTTAAAATTATTAAAATTGGTGAAGTAATTTTATTGTTAAATGATAATAAAAGTTGTTTATTACGTGCATTTTATTTAGTTTGTCATGGTTGTTATATAATTTTACCAAATCCTCATATTAGATGTGTTATTGTATTAGATAATAAAATAGTTGGTAAAGGTTACTATTTATGTGTTGCTAAACTTGATACAGAAATAAATATATGTATGACTTATTACGGATAGTAGTACTCAACGTGGTGTAGTCGTGGTATTACGTTTTTGAACTTTGTAATTATTATAAGCATAAAATATCTTGTATAATTGTTTACATTATTAAATGCTGGAGTATTGAAAATTTGTAGTACCTCAATGTTAAATTTTAATTTTTATATAACGATATTTGCTGTATTTTATTTAATGTAAAGTTAGTGTTGAAGAAAAATATAATTTTATGTTACTTATAGTAAAAGAATTAATTAAGGGTTTATTAAATGTATGCACAATGCGTACGAGTTTATGATGTCTTGAATTAAAATTATTGATTGTTTTAAGTGGTTGTATTGTTACGAGTAATGGTAATGGTCGGTGGATTACTTATTTTCTTGTACGTCAAGAAATGTTCAAATTTGTAGAATTGATAGTGATGTAGTTCTTTTTATTGCTTGCTGCTATGTAACAGATAATTTTATGCAAAACGTGTGTTGGGAGTTGTCATCTAAAAAAATTCAAGATAATTATGATTGAATTGATTTGCGTCAGCAATGTAAAAGTAATAGTAGATAATACAGCTAATTGAGTCGTGCTTGCGTGTAATAATTAATAATATATTTTTTTGTTAAAAGATTGTGAGGGGAAAACGTAGTAGTGCGTTCGTTTCAATAAGGATTGGTCATGATTGATTATTTTGTATAGAACAATTGTTGTTGCTTTTATATATTTCAACATGAGATAAAAAGATTGTATTGGATTGCATTAATGCAATATTTGGTGTGTTGTGACTTGAATACTGTTTCAGTAAAAAAAAATGGGATATTTTTTTTGATGCATTACTTAGCGGTGTTTCATGGATGAATTAATTATTTATTAAAGTTTTAAATTATTTGGTTAGGATGTACAGCCAATGTGTATTTTTTTAAAATATAAAATCTTAGTACAGTAATATCTTTTAAATTATTTAATATATATACAATTGGTTCTGATGTTCGTTGATGATTACAGCTAATTAAAATAAAATGTACGTTTTGTATTATTTAATTTATATTTTTCTGCATTATGTTTTTATTAGTATTAATATTAGAAAAGATTTAATAATTTATATATAAGCAAAATTATAAAATTAATTGAGGGTACAATTGTACTTGATGCAAGTATTGCAATTGTTGTTGTTTGATTTAATAAATTTGTTAGTAATTCTTTACTTAAGGATGTTGTTGATACTTTAAAGCGTATTTTGTTAAGTTAAAGATAATAATATTGTTATTATTTGCTTTCCTAATATTTATTACGAATTGTATTTACGGTAGCTGCATTAGGAAACAGTAATAAATATGATGCAATGAATAGCTTGAGGTATTATTATTATCATGTCATGATACTGTTTATTTTTGAATTTATTTTTGGGTATTTTGCAGTTTTGGTTTGTCAAAAATTTTTGTTAATAATTTATTATCAAGTATTTGTTAGTGTGTTAACAATAGATAATGTAGATTATGCAAGTTGTTGAGTGTGTTGAAATTTTAACGGTGTTAATAAAAGATCATATGCAGTCATGATTATTTGAAAGATGATTGTTATTATATTGAAATTTATTAATATTATGTTTATTTAAGTAAAATAGAAGGATGTTCTTTGTGGAAATAAAGACTAGACGTCGCGCTCGTGAGTGTGCATTACAAGCATTATATTCATGGCAAATATCTCATAATGATATTAAAGATGTTATAGTTGATTTTATATCTGAACAAAACATGTGTAACGTTAATGTTTCTTATTTTTACCAGTTGTATATTGGTGTAACAACTTGTGTTTATGAGCTTGATCAATTGATGTTACCATATTTATCTCGTCAGTTTGAACGTTTGGATCATATAGAAAAAGCAGTTTTACGTATTGCGTTATTTGAATTAAGTAATTGTTTTGATGTACCTTATAAAGTAGTAATTAATGAAGCTATCGAATTAGCTAAAATTTTTGGTGCTGAGAAAAGCCATAAATTTATAAATGGTGTGCTTGATAAAGTTGCTTTGAAAATTCGTATTAGTAAAAATTAATTTGACATTATATTAATTTTAAAATTAAAAATATAGTTTAAAAATTTTTTATTAAGATATGGTTATTATGTTTTTGTTTTTATAAAATATATTATTATTTATTTTTTTAATTAAATATATGGCAATATAATTTGGTTTATTTGTATTGAATATAAGAAAAAAAATAAAATTAACTAATCCATATCACTTAATAGCTACTGGATTTGGTATTGGCATGGTACCTTATATGCCAGGAACGTTGGCTTCATTAATAGCTATTGTAGTGTGGTTTTTTGTAAGTTTTTTACCTTATCAATTATGCTTTATATTATTTCTTCTTGCTTTAATATTGGGTTTATGTTCTTGTCATCAAACTGTAAAAGATATTGGTATTCATGATCATCGTAGTATTGTTTGGGATGAATATATTGGTATGTGGTGTGCGTTAATTGGAGTGTCAATAAATGATTGGTATTGTTTGATATTTAGTTTTTTATTATTTAGAGTGATAGATATATGCAAACCTTGGCCCATCGGTTGGCTAGATCGTGTTGTTAAAGGTGGTATGGGAATTTTGATTGATGATATAGTTGCTGGATTCTTTACTTCTTTTATTTTATATATTGTAGTTTAGTTAATTGAATAAATGTATATATTTACACAGATACCAATATCATAACAATAATTATTATATCATGTTTTATTTGATTAAATTTTTATTTTATTAATTTATTAATTATTATTTAGTCTTATTTAAATTATCTAAGCAATTAAGTTAAATTTAATTGATATTTAATATATTTTAATAATTTTAGTAAGTTATTTTAACCATGCTTTAATTTTCTTATAAATGCCTATACTGTCCAGACCTAAACTATACAGGACATCTTTTCTTGATCCATGAGCGATAAATCGATCTGGTAAACCAATATTTAGTACTGGAATTAATATTTTTTCTTTCATTAAAAATTCATTTACTCCACTACCTGCACCACCTATAATAGCATTTTCTTCTACTGTTATTAGCGCGTTATGTTTTTTAACTATATTATTTATTAAAATTTCATCTAAAGGTTTGACAAATCTCATATCTATTAAAGTAGCATTAAGATCTGATGCAACTTGTTTAGTTTGTGCTAAAAGAGTACCAAAATTTAGAATTGCAATGTTTGTACCTTGTCGATGTATCATGCCTTTACTGATTGGTAATTTATATAAATTACTAAATTTAGCTCCAGTACCTATTTCACGTGGATAACGTACTATTGTTGGTCCATCTTTATAATGATATCCGGTATGTAACATTAATCTGCATTCGTTTTCATCACTTGGTGTCATTATAATTATGTTAGGAATACAACGTAAATAGGAAAGATCAAATGCACCTTGATGTGTTTGACCGTCAGGACCAACTATTCCTCCTCTATCCACTGCAAAGAGTACTGGTAATTTTTGAAGAGCTATATCATGAATGACTTGATCGTATGCTCTTTGTAAAAAAGTAGAATAAATAGCGACAATTGGTTTATATCCACCAATTGCTAAACCAGCAGCAAAAGTTACTGCGTGTTGTTCAGCGATTGCTACATCAAAATATTGATTTGGATATTTTTTTGAAAAAAAATTTAATCCTGACCCTTCTCGCATGGCTGGAGTGATGACGATTAGTTTATTATCATTAGCCGCAATATTACACAACCAATTACCGAAAATTGCAGAATAAGTCATATTTTGGTTATTATTTTTTGGTAATAGGCCTAATGAGGGGTCAAATTTTGGAACAGCATGCCAAGTTATAGGATCTTTTTCTGCAGGTTTATAACCATATCCTTTTTTTGTTATGATGTGTAGAAATTGAGGTCCTTGCATATTTTGTATATTTTTTAAAGTTTGTATCAAAGTTGATATATCATGTCCATTTATTGGTCCAATATAATTAAAGCCTAGTTCTTTGAACAAGTTTTTTGAAATGGTCGTATTTATAATGTGTTCTTCGATACGTTGAATTATCTTCTTTATGTATGGAGTTTTTGATAAAATTTTTTTACTATTTTTACGTATTTTTGAGTAAAATTTTCCGGATAAAATATGTGTTAAATAATTATTCAGAGCACCTACATTTTTTGATATTGACATTTCGTTATCATTTAATATTACTAGTAAGTTACATTTGATATATCCAGCATGATTCATTGCTTCAAACGCCATACCAGCGGATATTGCTCCATCACCTATTACAGATACTGTTTGACGTCCTAACATTTCTCTATTTGCAATTATTGCTAAACCAAGTGCTGCACTGATGGATGTGGAAGAGTGTCCAACTGATAATATGTCGTATTTGCTTTCATTTCTGCAAGGAAATGGATGCAATCCTCCATATTGTCTAATTGTAAAAATTTTATCACGTCTACCGGTAAGAATTTTATGTGGATATGCTTGATGTCCCACATCCCAAATTAAATGATCGAAAGGTGTATTATATACATAATGAAGAGCTACTGTAAGTTCTATAACACCAAGGCCTGAAGCGAAATGTCCACTTGATTGGCTTACGGTATCTAATAAGAATTGACGTAGTTCAGTGCATACTAATGATAGAGCATCTTGTGGCAGTTTTCTTAATTCCATAGGATTATTTATTAAGGATAATGTTGGATATTTTTTATTATTAAATTTCATTATAATTTTATGTATTAATTAATGATGTTTATTGATCGCGTTCAATAATATAACGTGCTAGTTTGGATAAAATTGTAGTATTGTAACCTAGTTTATTAATATGTTTTAAAGACGATAATGATTTGTAATATAAATTTTTAGCTTTGTTACGAGCTATATTTAATCCTAATTTAGTTGAATAAGTATTCTTATTATTTTTTTTTTTGTATTTTTTTGTTGTTTATTATCACAATGTTTATCATTTACAATGTCTAGAATATCGTCCTGTATTTGAAAAGCTAATCCAATTGATGTAGCATAATGATCAAGTAATTTTAAAATTTTATGATTTATTGTTTTTCCAGCTGCCAATGCTCCCAGTCGAACTGCGGCTCGTATTAGTATACTAGTTTTATAAAAATGTATGTTTTTTAAGTAATTGTAAGATATTTTTTGATTTTTTGCTGTTATATCTAAGAATTGCCCAAAACACATTCCGTTTGCTCCACAGGCTGCGGCTAGTGTAGCAATCATTTTTAATCGATATTGATTATCAATGGTAGTTGACATAGTATTATTTTCTGTAAGAATACTGAATGCTAATGAGTGTAATGCATCTCCGGCTAAAATTGCTGTTGATTCATTGAATTTAATATGGCAGGTAGGATGACCTCTTCTTAGGGTGTCATTGTCCATAGATGGCAAATCGTCGTGGATAAGTGAATAAGCGTGAATGCATTCAATAGCTGCTGCAGGAGCATCCAGATGATTTGGTATTAATCCAAATAATTTACCAGTTTGATATACTAAAAACGGTCTTATTTTTTTTCCTCCTAAGAGAGCACTGTATTTCATAGCTTCTATTAATAATGTGTTTTGATGAGGTAATTTTTTTAAATAGCGTTCTAAAGCATTATTTACTTGTCGATAGCTAATTTGCATTTCATGAGTGATATTGTTCATAGATTAAATTTTCCACAGAAAATCGTATTTAAGTTAATTATAATGGCTGGTAATAATTTATTTATTTACATTATATTTCTTTTTTTAAAGATCAAGAAAAAGTATTTTTATTATATGTGTTGTAATTTTAATCATAAGTTATTTTTCAGCAAAATGGATATTATTATATAAGTTTATATGTATTGATAGTTTCATGATTGTATTTTTATTTATGTTTTATATAAATGAGTATGATTTTAAGCATCATTTTATAAGTTGTAAATATTAGAGATATTTTTGTTTTGTTCATTATTAATTATGTAGTTTTTTTATTTAATTTATATAATAATTAATATTATGTTAATTTTTTGCGCATTAGTTTATTTAAATGCAGTAATTATATATGAAATGCATAATAAAATTATTTCCTGAAATTACGATAAAGAGTAAATCTGTCAGATTACATTTTATAAAAGTTCTTGTTAAGAACATTTTTACTTTATTCAAGAAGCATGGTTTTTTGTTGTTTCCAATACGTCATTGGGATTACATTGAATTACGAATTGAGAATGATAATCTTTTGTCGGATATTATTCGATTATTGGTTTTTATTCCTGGTATTCATCAAGTTTTATTGGTTAAAGAATATTTTTTTAATACTATTAATGATATTGGTAAAGAAGTTTTAGTTTTAAATTATGATAGATTGATAGGAAAGTGTTTTTGTGTTCGAGTGAAGCGTCGTGGCAGACATAATTTTACTTCTCAAGATGTTGAGCGTTATGTAGGTAGCTGTATAAAAAAAAATGTTAGTAATACTTATGTTAAATTAGTTAATCCGGAAGTAACCATATTTATAGAAATTAATGAAAATCGTTTTTTTGTAATCGTGAAGCGTTATCAAGGATTAGGGGGATTTCCATTAGGTACTCAGGAAAATGTGTTATCTTTATTTTCAGGAGGTTTTGATTCAGCAGTAGCTAGTTATATGTTAATGAGAAGGGGGTGTAAAGTAAGTTATTGTTTTTTTAATTTTGGTGCTACGTCCAATGAAATTGGTGTTAGTAGAATAGCTAATTATTTGTGGAATAAATTCGCTAGTTCTCATAAAGTTCAGTTTTTCTTTATTAATTTTGTTCCAATAGTCAATGAAATTATTCAGAAAGTTAGTGCAAGTATTACTTTAATAGTATTAAAACGTATGATGTTACGTGTTGCTTCATCTATAGCTATAAAATATAGAATTCAAGCATTAGTGACTGGGGAGTCTATAGGACAAGTATCTAGTCAGACTTTAACAAATTTACGTTTAATTGATAATGCTGCTAATATTATAACTTTACGACCATTAATTGCTCATGATAAAGAACAGATTATTTCTTTAGCAAAATATATTGGTGTCGAGAAAATGGTCAATATGATTCCTGAATATTGTAGTTTTTTTTCTAAAAAACCTACAGCACGGGGCATTCAAGTTCATGTTGAACAACAGGAAAAAAAAATTAATGTTGCAGCATTGAATGAAGTACTTACACAAGTTAAAATAGTAGATATTTGTGATGTAATTCTTATAAATAAACAAAATTTAGTGGAAGTGGATGTTGAGGTTACTTCTAAAGTAGGTATTGGTGAAATAATTTTAGACATTCGTAGTCAAGAAGACCAAGATATTCAACCTTTAAATTTAGCTAATATTATAATACAAAAAATTCCATTTTATAAGTTAGTTAGTCAATTTGATAAGTTAAATCCTAATCAAATTTATTTACTGTACTGTAATCACGGGACAATTAGTGCATTACAAGCAAGTTATTTGTATTCAAGGGGATTTCGCAATATTAAAATTTATCGTCCTGATAAGCAAAATTAAATAATTATTATAATTTTGTGTTATAAAAATTGGTTTGGTTAATTTTGTTAGTTTAATATTTGTATTGGTTGGAAATTTTTATCTTTTATTTAAATTATTTTATTTCTTAGTTTTTTTATTTTATTTTAAATAAATAAAATAATTTATTTATAGTCTTTCGTTATGTCTTGTTTTTGTGGTTTAAATAATAGAACTGTTATCCAACATATAGATATAATAATGCTTGTAAAGAATGTTGATTGTTCTCCTATTGATTGTAACAAATAACCTCCCAGCAAACTTCCATATGCTACTCCAAGAAATTGACTAGTAGAATAAATGCCCATGCAGGTTCCTTGATGTTTTTTGGGAGAAATTTTACTAAGTGTTGAAGGTAGAATGGCTTCAATTGCATTAAATCCTATAAAGAAAAGTTGAATAGCAATTAATAACACAGAAGTTTGTGTTATATTTTTAGATAAAATAATATCAGCTAGAATTATGATCGTGATAAATAAAATTATTATTTTTTTTATTTTTTGTTTTTTTTCTGTATAGATTATAAATGGGGTAACTATTATTAACGAAATAATAATAGTGATCAAATAGATTTTCCATTGATTTTTACAATTAATGCCAACTAAAGTTATTTTAATAGGTAAGGATATAAAATTTAACATTAAAATACTATGCAATAAAAATATACTAATAATAATTTTTATTAATTCTATATTTGATATTATTTTATTTATTCCTTGTATCATAAAGTTAAATGAGTTTTGAGTAACATTTTCATCATGAGAATAAGGTATCAAAAATAAGGTTATTAAAACATTAATAAATGATAATATAGTAATGATTACAAATAGACCATGTAGTCCTATTTTGTAAGTCAAGATAGGACCCAATATTAAAGCAATAGAAAAAGAAATTCCTACGCTGATTCCTAAACAAGCCATGGCTTTAGTACGATTTTGTTCTTGAGTAAGATCACATAATAATGCTAAAATTGGGGAACTAACAGCACCAATACCCTGTATTGCTCGACCAATGATTAAATACCATATATTATTTGTTATTGTTGTAATACTACTACCAATAGTAAATATTATTAATCCTCCCATAATAACCGGTTTACGTCCAATTTTATCTGACAATATCCCAAAAGGGATTTGAAAAATTGCTTGAGTTATACCATAAATTCCAATTGCTAAACCAATTAAAAATTCGTTAGATCCTTGTAATAACATACCGTATGTGCTTAGTATTGGTAATATTATAAATATACCAAACATACGCAATGCAAATATTAAACTTAAGCTTAATATAGCATATATTTCTGTAGTAATTATTTTATTAAAAATCATTATACCGTTAATATTTTGTTTAATATTAATTAGCTAATTAATTAGTTACTATAAATATATTTATATCAATAGTTAATTATAATATAGAGTCAATTAATATCATTATATTTAAACTTGTAATAACAAAAACAGATAATGAAAACATTTTTTTAGCCCACTTTATATTTTCTTTTTTAGTAATAAAATATCCTTGTAGAGCAATAAATAACCAATAGCTATTTATTGTCTCAACAATAAATAAAAATTTATAGCTAGTAAAGTTCATTAAAGTTAATAAAAAAGTACTTAATATAAAAATTATAATGTGAAGAATAATATGATGTTTAGTTAGCATGATTCCATATTTTATTGGGAATGCAGGAATAGATACATTTTGATATTCTTTAAAATACAAGATAGCTATAGTGTAAAAATGAGGTATTTGCCATACGCTAAATATTGTATATAGAATTGACGCAGCAAGATCAAAATGATTACTAACTGTACAATAACCAATTACCGGTGGTATCGCTCCTGATATACTGCCAATGAGAGTACTGTAAGTTGATGTACGTTTTAAATACATTGAATATATTATTACATAAATAAAAAAACCTAATATTGCTAAAATTATGGTTAATCTATTTACTATCGTTATCAGTATACTGAAACCTAATGTACTTAATATTATAGCAAAAATAAAACTTCTTTTTAATGTAATACATTTAGTAACTAATACTCTAGTTGCAGTACGTTGCATATTTTTGTCAATGTCTCTATCAATGATATTATTTAGTATACAACTTGAAGCGATAATTGCTGACATTGCAATTAATAGTAAAATTAATAATGAATAGTTTATATTTTTTTGTGCAGCTAAAAAGAAACCACTTGTTATTGAGACAATATTGCCTAAAATAATTTTGGGTTTTGTAATTTGTAAGTAATGTTTGATCATAATTGTTATTTGCATTAATGGTGCATCAAATTATGATTTAAATGGTGCATGATCCACAACGAACCTGTAATTAAAATAAATGTTATTAGAATTGTAAATATCAATGATATAAAGTTCCATTGTTGTTTTTTTATATTATTTAAGTGTATAAAAAAAATAAGATGAACAAATATTTGGATTAATGCACATACTATTATGAGAGTAGTTAATATTTTTTTATTTATATCAAGATACAAGACAGCAGTAAAAGGAACAATTGTCAAAGCAAGGGAAATAATAAATCCAACTAAGTGATTTTTATTTTTGATTTGATAATTCATGGAATAATTCCAAGTAAATATACTACAGTAAACATTATAATCCATATTATATCAAGAAAATGCCAGAATAAACTTAAACATTGTAGGCGTATTTGATTAGTATAATTTAAACCACTATGCATGATATGCATCATCATTATGATAATCCAAATTAGTCCAGAAATTACATGTATTCCATGAGTGCCTATTAGTGTAAAAAATCCAGAAAAAAATGCATTATACCATGGTCCGTATCCTTTTTTAATTAAATGATAAAATTCATAAAATTCCATACATATAAAGCTTAATCCTGCCAGAAAAGTTATACTTAACCAAAAATTAACTTTTGTTTTATTATTACGATCTATGGCTAATATTGCTATATCATATGTAAGGCTACTAAATAATAAACAACAAGTTTCTATAAATACGAATGGTATTTTAAAAATTTCTTTGTCTAAAGAGGTATTTAGAGTATCATTTTTCAATACAAAATAACTTATAAATAGAGCTGCAAATAAAATACAATCGCTCATTAAATATATCCAAAAACCAAATATTTTGATATTTTCTGTATTATTTTTTTTCATTATCAATTTATTTCATATTTATAATTTGATATGCCATGTCAATATTAGCTAACTTTCTTTAGTATTTATTATTATATTTAATTTTTTTAAATTTTCTTGTTCTATGCGTTCAATTTCTTTAACTGGTATGTAATAACTTATATTTTTATTAAAAGTATATATTATCCATGTTACAATTGCTCCTAGTAAACTAATGATAGATAACCACCAAATATACCAAATCATAGCAAAACTAAATATTGAAATAAATATGGCAATAATTATACTTACATTGGTATTTTTAGGCATATGAATACTATGATATTTTTTAGGTTTTGATTTGCTATTATGATATTTTATTTGCCAAAATGCATCAATATTATCATTAATTTGCGGTATTACGGCAAAATTATAACATGGTGGAGGAGAAGATGTCGACCATTCTAAAGTACGACCATTCCATGGGTCCCCTGAAAGATCTTGATTTTTATTACGATTTTGTATACTTGTTATTAATTGAATTATTTGACTTATTACTCCTAATATAATTATAGCAATACCGATTAAAGCAGTTATTAATAGTGGGTGAAAGGTTAAATCAATGTGTTGATTTAAACGTCGCGTCATGCCCATAAAACCAAGAATATACAAGGGCATAAATGCTATGTAAAATCCTATAAACCATAACCAAAAAGCTCTTTTACCCCATGTTTCATTTAAAGTAAAACCAAATGCTTTTGGAAACCAATATGTCATTCCAGCAAAGCATCCAAATAATACTCCACCAATAATAACATTATGAAAATGAGCAATTAAAAATAAACTGTTGTGTAACAGGAAATCAATTCCCGGAACAGCCAGTAATACCCCTGTCATTCCTCCTATAGAAAAAGTGATGATAAACCCAATGGTCCATAGCATAGATGAATGAAAAATGATTTGACCTTTATACATAGTGAACAACCAATTAAAAATTTTTACTCCTGTAGGAATTGCTATAATCATTGTCATGATACCAAAAAAAGCATTAACATTAGGTCCAGAACCCATTGTAAAAAAGTGATGTAACCATACACAAAAAGACATAACAGTGATTGCAATAGTAGCCCATATTAATGATTTATACCCAAATAATCTTTTTTGCGAAAAGGTAGATACAATTTCTGAAAAAATACCAAAAGCTGGTAGTATTAGAATATATACTTCAGGATGTCCCCAAGCCCAAAATAAATTTACGTACATCATCATGTTACCACCTAATTCATTGGTAAAAAAATGTGTATCTACATATCGATCTAAAGTTAAAAGAGTAATAGTTACAGTTAAAATTGGAAATGCACAAATGATTAATATGTTTGTACAAAGAGCGGTCCACGTAAAAACAGGCATCGTCATCATAGACATTCCGGGAGCGCGCATGCGTAAAATAGTGGTAAAAAAATTTATACCAGTTAAAGTTGTTCCTATACCTGAAATTTGAATACTCCATATCCAATAATCAACTCCAACACCCGGGCTATATTCTTTACTTGACAAAGGTGGATATGCAGCCCATCCTGTTTGAGCAAATTCTCCAATTATTAAAGAAATATTGATAAGAATTATTCCTACCATAAATAACCAAAAACTTAAAGAATTTAAAAAAGGAAAAGCCATGTCTCGAGAACCAATTTGCAATGGGACTATTATATTCATTAGGCCAATAACAAATGGGGTAGCCATGAATATTATCATTATAACACCATGGGCAGTAACTATTTGATCATAATGATATGTAGTTAGAAATCCTGATTCTCCTCCAGATACTAGTGCTTGATGTGTACGCATCATAATAGCATCAGCCAGACCACGTATTAACATTATAATTGATATGATTATATACATGATTCCTATTTTTTTATGATCTACAGAAGTTAACCATTCATTCCATAGATATTTCCATTTTTTATAGTAAGTTATGATGGTACTTAGTATTATTCCAATGATAGTTACAGCGATAACGGTACTTATGATTATTGGTTCATGGTACGGAATGGAATTAATGTCTAATTTTCCAAACATTGTGTTAATTTCCTTTGTTTTTATATAATTATGATGTTATTTATTGGTAGTTTGTTGAAATTTATATATTTATTGTTTTTACATAAATTTATTGATTACATTATTGAATAGATTAGGTTTTACATTAGAAAAGTAAGTTACAGGATGATTTTCTGTTGGGAGCGCTAGTTTTTCATAGTCGGATATTGTATTAATGTGTTTATTTGATTTTTTAACATCTTGTATCCATTGATAAAATTCTTGTTCATTTTTTGTTGCTATAGCAATGAATTTCATATTAGAAAATCCTCGTCCACTAAAATTTGAGGAAATACCTTTGTATGTTCCTGGTGTATTAGCAATTAAGTTTAAAGTTGAATTCATGCCAGCCATTGCATAAATTTGTCCACCTAGTTGTGGTATAAAAAAGGCATTCATTACAGAATTAGAAGTGATTTCAAATTTAATAGGCGTATTGTTTGGAAAAACAACTTTATTTATAACTGCAATATTGTATTTTGGATAAATAAATAACCATTTCCAGTCAAGTGCAATTACTTCTATAATTATTGGTTGTTTGTTAGACTCAATAGGTTTATTGGGGTCTAATTTATGAGTTGATTTCCATGTAATAATAGCTAATATAGTGATTATTATAATTGGTAATGACCATATTGTTGTTTCTATTTTTTTAGAATCAGACCAGTTTGGGTTATATTTTGTTTGGTTATTTGATATACGATATTTAATAGCAAAAATGACGGTCATAATTATGACAGGTATTACTATAATTAACATCATTCCTAATGCAGTGAATACTAATTTAAGTTCTTCTACTCCAATTTGTCCTTTAGGATGCATTAGTATTATATTACTACAACCATTTAAAATTATTACATTAATACATGTGAGTAGTATTTTTATTTTTTTTTTGTTTTTTTGAAAATTCATTTAATGAACTCAAGTATCAAATTATGACTTTTATTTTGAATAAATTTACATAAAATGTAAATCATTCATATTTTATGAGAATATTAAATTTTTGTAACAACATTTTAATTGTTTATGTTTCACGTTATTGTAGCTTAATATTTCAAAATGATGTAGATTTTTATTAACTATAAACCATTTTAATTTTGATTGTAAGTTATAGTCATAATTCTTAAAAATAAAAATATTTGTTTGCTATATGTATTCGGTTCTTAAAGATTTTATTTGAATGATAAATTTTATATTTTAATCAAAAGTTTGTTTTAGATATAATATTAATTAGGTTTAAAATATTATTGTCCATAATTTGAAGTTTGAAGATGATTTAAGGTGAGAATATAATTTTGTCTTGTATGGTTAACGTTGTATGTTTTAATAATATTTTTCAGAAATGTTATCTTGATAAGTATTGATGTATGTTGTTTAAAATAGTTTTTTGTTTTTATATCTAGATTTATATTTGCAGATATTAATTAAGAATATATCATCAATTGTTTGTGTGGGAAAAAAATTAAAATTTGGGTAAGCAAAAATGTTATACAATAATAAAAAAGATTTTGATTTACATCATATGCTTTTGGTACCTATGGTTGTGGAACAGACTGTACGTGGTGAAAGGGTATATGATATTTTTTCTTTGTTATTAAAAGAGCGTATAATTTTTATGACAGGAAAGATTGAAGATTATGTAGCTAATTTAATTATCGCGCAAATGATGTTTTTGGAATCTAAACATCCAGAAAAAGATATTTATTTATATATTAATTCTCCAGGGGGAGAAATAACTTCTGGTATGTCAATTTATGATACAATGCAGTTTATTAGACCTGATGTAAGTACATTTTGTATGGGTCAGGCAGCTTCCATGAGTGCTTTTTTATTAGCTGCGGGCACTCAAGGGAAGAGATTTTGTTTACCTAATGCACGAGTTATGATTCATCAACCTTTAGGTGGTGTATATGGTCAAGCTAGTGATATTGAAATTCATACAAAAGAAATTTTAAAAATCAAACAACGTATGAATGAATTAATGGCTAAACATACAGGACAATCTATTGATATTATAAAAAAAGATACTGAACGAGATTGTTTTCTTTCTGCAAGTGAGGCAGTAGCTTATGGTTTAGTAGATTTTGTGCTGACACGTCGAACATAGACATTTAATTATATTAATTCAATTAATTTAATGAAATTTATTTAATATATTTATTTTTTATGCAAAGAGGTTGTTTAATGATAAAAAAGTATAACGATGATCCAAGTAAGTTATTACGTTGCTCGTTTTGTAATAAAGAGCAACGTAAAGTAGTTAAAATCATCGCTGGCCCTTCAGTATGTATTTGTAATGAATGTGTGATTTTATGTAATGATATTTTAAATAAAGATAGTGAAGAACTTGAAATACATTGTAATTTTAAACAATTACCAACGCCTCATGAAATTTATAATTATTTAAATGATTATGTTATTGATCAAGATAAAACCAAGAAGATTCTTGCAGTCGCTGTATATAATCATTATAAACGTTTGCTTTATGAAAGCAAATGTTATAGTAATTCTATAAATTTAAATAAAAGCAATATATTATTAATTGGTCCTACAGGTAGTGGCAAAACGTTATTAGCAGAAACATTAGCAAAATTTCTTGATGTGCCTTTTGCTATAGCAGATGCAACTACTTTAACTGAAGCTGGTTATGTAGGGGAAGATGTAGAAAATATTATTCAAAAATTGCTGCAAAAATGTGATTATGATATTTCTCAAGCACAACGTGGTATTATATATATCGATGAAATAGATAAAATTTCTAAAAAATCTGACAATCCATCTATTACTCGTGATGTTTCTGGGGAAGGTGTTCAGCAAGCATTGTTAAAATTGATTGAAGGAACTGTGGCGGCAATACCTCCTAAGGGAGGACGTAAACATCCTCAACAGGATTTTTTGTATGTTGATACTTCAAATATTCTTTTTATTTGTGGAGGTACATTTTTTGGATTAGATAAAATTATTAAACAACGACTTACTATTAATTGTGGTATTGGTTTTGGTAATAGTTTACGAAATATTTCTATAAAAACTTTTTCAAAATCAGAATTATTATCTCAAGTTGAACCTAAAGATTTAATTAAATATGGGCTTATTCCTGAGTTTGTTGGTCGTCTACCAATTTTAACAACATTGCAGGAATTAGAAGAATTAGCATTAATTAAAATTTTGTATGAACCTAAAAATGCTTTAGTTAAACAGTATCAAGTTTTATTTAGCTTGGATGGAATAGAATTAGAATTCTGCGATACATCTTTAGTTGCTATTGTCAAAAAAACTTTATTACGTAAAACTGGAGCTCGTGGTCTTCGTTCTATTATGGAGGATTTATTGTTAGATACTATGTATGAATTACCTTCTCAAACAGGTGTGGTAAAAGTAATTATTGATGATTCGGTAGTATCTGGTGAGTCTAAACCATTGTTTATTTATAAGACGTAGTATGAGTGATTTGTTATTGTGGTTTGTTTTTGTTTTTATGTTAATTTATTTTTAGTGACAGATGTTTATTTGTTTTTGTGTAGAGATAATGTTGTTTTTTTGAATATTTTTTCTTTTATGAATGTTAGTAGGGTTAATTTAGTAGATATCACTAGATATTAATGATTTTTTTTGGATGTTTGTTCTGAAGTAAATAAAAACTTTATCATTTCTTTTTCTAAAAAATTTCGATGATCGTTATTAATTAAGTTAAGTTTTTTTTCGTTTATTAGAATTGTTTGGTGTCTTTTCCATTGATCCCATGCTTGTTGAGAAATATTTTGATAAATATACTTTCCTAACTTTCCGGGATATGATTGGATTGTTAATCCTTCAGCTAGTTGTTGTAAAAAAACACAATAAATTATTCTTTTCATATTTAAGTATTTTTATATTATTTTTACATTTTATAGTTTTATTATATATGTTTGTTTATGTAAATATTATTTTTATTTGCATATATTTTTTATTTAAGTTTTGAATGTATAATAAATAAATTAATGTATATAATTAATTTTAATTACAATTATATAAAGTTTATAATTACAATTTCTATTTTACATAAAATTCTGAGAAATTTTTATTTATACATGGCTAAATTTTAATTTTTTGTTACATTATATGTTTTATATAAATTAAATTTTATTATTTATTTTATTAGCTTTTGTAAAATAGTTTAACCATTAATATAATGAACAAAAATTAATTAGTAACGTTGTTTGTGTTTAAAATTTTTTATTTTTTCATGCATATATTATAATGTTTGTAGTAATATATTAATTGTATAGTATTAATTAATGGTGTAATTTTAATTAAGAAATTCATGAATAATATTAAATTTGAATTTTTTTGTCATATGATGTTAATATTTGTTTTATAATAATGGATATTTTTTTGATATTAAGGAAAATGGATTATTAATTGTTTATTTATTTAAGATGTTTTATTAACATTGTTCATGTATGTTATAAAATGATCGTAATTACTGAATGTTTTATGTTATCTCAGGGGATTTTTGTGTGTTTAATTTTTTAATCTATTTCCAAAAATAGCAGTTCCAATTCTTAATAAATTTCCACCAGCAGCAATTGCTGCTTCCATATCGTTTGACATACCGATTGATAAAGTATCAACCGTAGGATGGTTATTTTTTAGTTGTTGAAATAATTTAAACATTTTTGTAAATATTTTTAGTTGTTGCTTATAATTATTTTCAATTTCCGGGATAGCCATTAATCCTCGCAATTTTAATTTTGGATATATAATAATCTGTTCTACTAAATTTAGTAATTGGTTTGGAAGAATTCCTGATTTATTATTACTATGACTGATATTAATTTGAATAAGGATATTAAGTGGCGTAAGTATTTCAGGTCTATGTTTGTTTAGATATGATGCTATTCGTGCAGTGTGCAAAGTATGACACCAATCAAAATATTGTGCAATGAATTTGACTTTGTTAGATTGTATAGATCCGATAAAATGCCAGATTAGTTTTTGATGTAATATGTGTTTATTACACCATAGTATTTTTTTTACTCCTTCTTGTATATAATTTTCGCCAAAATGTTTTTGTCCTGCAGATATAGCGTTGTTTATTGTGTTAATAGATTGATTTTTACTAACTGCAATAAATGAAATTTGTTTAGGGTTACGTCTATAACGATGAGCAATATCATTAATTTGTTGTTTTATAAATATGATATTATTTTTAATAATAAGGTCAGTATACATATCCGGATTGTATTTTAAAAAAACATTTATATTTCATATTTTATGTATAATATTTATTATAGGTGAAAGAAACCTACAGATATTTATCAATGTGATGATTATTCAAAAATTTAGTTGATAAAATAAAATATATTATTATCAGTATTAAATTTAACAAAGATTAGATTTGTTTGTTTTAATTTATTTGTCATGTTAATTTAGTTATATAATTTTGTTAAGTGTTTTTTATATTTACATAACAATAGATGTTTTTGTATAATTTTTTTTGATAATTTTTGTTGTAACCAACTCTCTAAAATAATTCCAGCTGTAACAGCGTCTATGCGTTTTTTTTTTAATGCGTGATAACCATCATTTTTAAATAAAAAGTCTCGAGCTTCAATAGTAGTTAATCGTTCATCGTGCATTATTATTTTTAAGTTGAAATTTTTATTTAAATATTTAGCAAATTTACGTGTTACATTAGTTAATGGTTGTTCTGTGCCATTGATGTTTAATGGTAATCCTATTATTCCAATAATAGGATGCCATTCGTTTAAAATATTTAGTAAACATTGATAATTTGGTATACCATTTTTAGCTTGTAATGAAGTTAATGGTTGTGCAGTACAAGTTATATGTTGGCCGACAGCAATGCCAATACTTTTGATACCAAAATCAAATGATATGATATTAGTCATATATAATTTTATGCATGACCTGGTTGATTAGTTATGTTGTGAATATTAACACCTAGTATTTTTGCTGCTTCAATCCATCTTGCAGCAATAGGGGTATTAAATAGTATTTCTTTATTTGCTGGAACAGTTAGCCAAGTGTTTTGTAATAGCTCTTGTTCAAGTTGTCCTTGTATCCAACCGGAATATCCTAAGGCAATCAATACATTTTCAGGTTGTGCTGTAGTGCCTAAAGTTTCCAGTACATCTTTAGAAGTAGTGATCATCATGTGTGGTGAAATATCAATGCTTGATCCAAAACCTTTACAAGGAGTATGTAAAATAAATCCTCGATCATCTGCTAATGGACCTCCAGAAAAAATTGGTTTATCTAATTTTATTGATGGGTCACGATTTGTAGGTTTTATTTTTAAATTATTTAAGATATTTTCAATAGTGAATTTTTCCACTGGTTTATTAATAATAATTCCCATAGCACCATCGTTATTGTGTTCACAAATGTATATTACCGCATGTTTAAACAATGGATCTTGTAAAGATGGCATTGCTATTAGAAAGTGATTTTGTAAATTCATTTTAATTACTAAGCATAGTATCATATTTTAAAATATCATATAAAAATCATTGTTTTTTGTGTAAATTTTTTATACTGAACGCGACAACAAAATGATTTTAAAAGTTCATGTAATACTTAATTGTTAAAAAAGATAATATTTTTTATTTATTCTAGGACAACAATGTAAATACAAAAGTATTAAAATACTACAATAACTATTGTAAAGTAAATGGTATAATTTTAATTTAATTTTGGATAAATTGTAACAATTTCTATCCGTAATATGCATAAGTGGTGTGATTAAGGATTGTGCTTTTTATTTGTTCTTTAGAACGTTGTAAAATATATAATGTAATATATTTTACGTCAACTGTTATTTATTTTAAGTTTGTATGTAAATTAAATCTTAACTTGATATTTTATTTAAACAATTATTTGGTTTTATAATTCAAGTGGTTTGATATAATCAAATAAATTATTACAGAGAAGACTTGTAAGTGGTTGTTTTTGTAGCATCTTTTGATTCATAAAATATTTTGATATATAAAAGTGAAAGTATATTTTATAATTTGTTGTGATATTCAGATCAATGGAGTAAAGTTATAGTTTGTTGAGCATAGGAAGTGAAGATTATAGTAGTTTTGTTTTGTATTTTAACTATTATTTTTAAATTTATTGTAATGGCAAAATGTAACTAAGAATGTGATTTTAAGCCTGCAGCATCTTTTAGTATCTCTGCTTTGTCTGTTTTCTCCCATGAAAAATGTTCTCGTCCAAAATGACCATAAGCTGCTGTTTGAAGATATATGGGTTTGAGTAAATCTAGCATAGTAATTAATCCATATGGACGTAAATCAAAAAATTTGTTTATTAGTATAGTTAGATTTTTAATTGAAATTTTTTCTGTACCAAAAGTTTCTATATTTATAGAAATTGGTTGTGTCATGCCAATAGCATAGGATATTTGAATTTCACAACGATCTGCTAAACCTGCTGCTACTATATTTTTTGCTATATATCTTGCTCCATAAGATGCTGATCGATCAACTTTAGATGGATCTTTTCCTGAAAGTGCTCCACCTCCATGTCTAGCCATCCCTCCATATGTATCAACAATATTTTTTCTTCCAGTTAGTCCACAATCGGCTATAGGTCCACCAATAATAAAACGACCTGCTGGATTAATGAAAAATTTAGTTTTATAGGATAACCATTTAGTTGGTAGGACTGGTTTGATGATTTCTTCCATAACAGCTTCTCTTAAAGTTGATAGAGATATGTTTTGAGTATGTTGAATAGATAAGACAACAGTTTTTATTCCAATTATTTTGTTATTTTTATATATAAAAGTGACTTGGCTTTTAGCGTCTGGTCGTAACCAAGGTAACGTGCCATTTTTACGTACTTTTGATTTACGTGCTACTAAAAGATGTGCATAAGTTATTGGTGCTGGCATTAATACATTTGTTTCATTAGTAGCATAACCAAACATTGATCCTTGGTCACCAGAACTTTGCTGGAATGGATCATTATGATTTGTATTACGATTAATATCAGGTGATAATTGTTTGCTTATTATATTTAGAATTGTACAAGAGTTTGCATCAAATCCCATATCGGCATGTATATAACCAATATTACGAATAGTATTGCGTGTAATTTCTTCAATATTTACGTGTGCATTGGTAGTTATTTCACCACCTATTAATACTATGCCAGTTTTTATATAAGTTTCGCATGCAACTCGTGATTTAGGATCTTGTTCTATAATAGCGTCTAATATGCTATCAGAAATTTGATCTGCAATTTTATCTGGATGTCCTTCTGAAACTGATTCAGATGTAAACAAATTTTCAGTCATAATTTTTATGCCTTGAATTTATTAATTTTGAGATAACTTTTATATAAAGTTATTAATGTTATAGAGTTATTTTATGATATTGTATGAATATTTTATTTACATGTAAAATATATTCGTTTATTTAAGTTTTTTTAAATATACATGATTTAATTCACAACACAAATGATATCATATAGATATTTTTATTGAAATTATCAATTTTTTATTTTTAAATTTTTTGGATTATTGATATGAAGGTTACAGGATAAATATTAGTAATTTGTAAAATATAATATTAGTTATCTAAATTTATTAAAAATGTTAAAGGGTAAATTTTATATGTTTTATTTCATTACATGGTATACTATTTTATATAACGTATAATTATATTTTTATATATACTATTAATTTTTTTTAACGATTTTTTATAGTAAAATATGTGATGTAAGTTTTTAGGTTTCATTAGTAATGTTGGAGAGTATTTGTTATAATTTATACTAATAAATATTTGACCAGCAAATTGCAATTAATATGAATCATTTTATTAATAATTACGAAATGTCTTTAATAATGTCTAACGCCTTTAGTTTTTTGCGATTACCACTAGAATTTAGTCCATATGATATGGATTATGATTGGGTTATTACGGGTATTCCATTTGATTTAGCTACATCTGGTCATTCAGGTAGTAGGTATGGTCCTTCAGCGATTAGACAAGTTTCTACACATCTTGCTTGGGAAAGATGTCGTTGGCCATGGAATTTTAATATAAACGATGTACTTAAAATAGTGGACTGTGGGGATTTAATTTTTGAAACTGGAAATGTTGAAAATTTAACTAGTAAATTACAATTTCATGCAGAACAATTGTTAGCATCTAATAAGCGTATGTTATCGTTTGGTGGAGATCATTATATTACTTTGCCATTATTGCGATCTTATGCAAAATTTTTTGGCAAAATATCCATATTGCATTTTGATGCGCATACTGATTCTTATGTTTGTAATAATAAGTATGATCATGGTACTATATTATTTCATGCATTAAATGAGGGTTTAATAGATCCTGTTCATTCAGTGCAGTTTGGAGTTCGTACTGTTCATCATCAAAATCATGGGTTTACTATATTTAACATGCAACAAATTTTTAAATATAAAATTGATTATATGATATATAATATTAAAAAAATCTTTGCTGATAAACCAGTTTATTTAACTTTTGATATTGATTGTTTAGACCCTTCTGTTGCTCCTGGTACTGGCACTCCAGTAATTGGTGGTTTAACTACTTGTTATGTACTTGAATTGTTACGTGGTTTGCAATCATTAAATATTATTGGCATGGATCTGGTAGAAGTATTACCATCACATGATTATGCCCAAATTACTGCTTTAGCAGCTGCTACATTAGCATTAGAGTTGCTTTATATTCAAGCAGCAAAAAGAACATAATATACATGTTTTTTATTTTTAAATGTTTGGAAGTGTTTTGCATATATAAATTGTGTGAGTGTTTTGTGGTTTTGATTTTAAAAAAATTTTGAGTCATATTGTGATGACATGCAACATTTATGTTCTTAGTTTTTAATTATTTTAGCATAATGTTTAAATTATTGTAGATATAGATCTGATGTAGATATATAGGTCAATATAGGTAAAACGTATTAGTGCATCAATAATAGTAAGTTATAGTTATTATGTGATTTTTTTTTGCTTTGTCGCGATGTTGAACATTATAATATATGATGTTAATTTTTTATAAGCAATTGAGTGATTAGTTTTTTGATTTAATGTTATCAAGAGTTTAGTGATATATAGTTTTATATTATAAGACTTGTATAATATTAAGTGTTATTTTTATAATATAATTATAATAATAGAATAATCTTGGGGTAACGAGGATTAATGTATGTATATTATTGTATGTTTTTGCATGTTATATAAATCTAATATAATGTAATGTTACTTTAGCGACTATTTAATATTATAATATTTGTAATAAGTTAGTAGTAGCAGTGTTCACTTAATCTTGATGATAAGTATTATCATTTTTGTCTTGTATTTTTAGTTTTTGTCATAAGTATTTGCTTTATTTAATTTATTATAGAGTTTTTTTTTCAGTGAGATATTTGTGTATTTTATGTTTTTATTGTATAAAAAAGTTTTTTAATTTTTAACAAGTTGTTTGTTTTATGTTTATTTACATATAATTTAGGTTCTTAAAGATTTACATTGCATATATGTCATTTTGTTGTGATTTAAATACAAGTATAAACTAATTAATGTTTTACGTATCTTGCATATAGAGGATTTACTGTATGGATATTATTAAGATGACTGATTTAGATTTAATGAATAAACGTGTTCTTATTCGTTCTGATCTAAATGTTCCTATAAAGAATGGAGAAATTGTTTCTGATGCACGCATACGTGCATCATTTCCCGCTATTATAACTGCTTTAAAGCAGAAAGCATGTGTTATGGTAGCGTCCCATCTTGGACGTCCTACTGAAGGAGAATATAATAGTAAATTTTCTTTAGAACCGGTAGCTAATTATTTGAAAATGAAATTAGCTGATCATGCAGTAAATGTGCGTTTTGTTAAAGATTATCTTGATGGTATAACTATAAGTGCAGGAGAATTGGTGTTATTGGAAAACGTACGTTTTAACAAAGGTGAAAAAAAGGATGATGAAGTGTTGGCGAAAAAGTATGCTAAATTGTGCGATATTTTTGTTATGGATGCTTTTGGTGTTGCCCATCGTGTACAAGCGTCTACTCATGCATTAGCTAAATTTGCTCCAGTTTCTTGTGGAGGACAATTGTTGTTAAGTGAAATAGAAGCATTGAGCAAAGTATTAGATAACCCATCTCGACCCATGGTCGCTATTGTTGGAGGATCTAAGGTATCAACTAAATTAACTGTTTTAGAATCTTTATCAAAAGTTGCTGATTATTTAATAGTAGGAGGTGGTATTGCTAATACTTTTATTGCCGCTCAAGGTAATAATGTAGGAAAATCTTTATATGAAGAAGAGTTAGTATCGACAGCTCGTCGATTGTTGGAGAATTGTGATATACCCATACCTATTGATGTACGTGTAGCTACAGAATTTTCTGAAACTTCTTGTGGAATTCTGAAATATATTGATAATATTGAGGATAACGAACAAATATTAGATTTAGGAGATTCTTCTATTAAACAAATAACGAAAATTATTAAAGATGCTAAAACTATTATTTGGAATGGTCCTGTTGGAGTTTTCGAATTTCCTAATTTTCGTTATGGTACAGAAGTTATCGCCAAGACTATTGCTCAAAGTAATGCATTTTCTGTAGCTGGTGGTGGAGATACATTGATGGCTATTGATTTATTTGGTATTGCAGATCAAATTTCTTATATTTCTACTGGTGGTGGAGCGTTTCTTGAATTTGTTGAGGGTAAACATTTTCCATCAATAGCTATGCTTGAAGATCATATAAAATATTTATATTAGTCATTTTATCATTTAATTTGTTTTATGTTATTGTAATTTATACATCGTGATGTTTAATTATATAGGTAGTGCGTTAAGATGGTTAAAATTTCTAATTTTATACATCCTGGAGTTATAACAGGAGATGAGGTGCAAAAAATATTTGCTGTTGCTAAAAAAAATAATTTTGCATTACCAGCAATTAATTGTATAGGTACAGATTCAATTAATGCAGTATTAGAAACGGCCGCTAAGGTTTCTTCGCCGATTATTGTACAATTTTCTAATAGTGGTTCTGCTTTTATGGCTGGCACTGGTTTAAAATTTCAAGACCAAACTGCATCTATACTTGGTGCTATTTCTGGTGCGTTACATGTTCATCGGGTGTCTGCTTATTATGGCGTTCCTGTAATTTTACATACTGATCATTGTGTAAAAAGTAAATTATCGTGGCTTGATGGTTTATTAGATGCGAGTGAAAAGCATTTTGCTATTACAGGTAAACCTTTATTTTCTTCTCATATGATAGATTTATCTGCAGAATCTTTAGAAGATAATTTAGAAATTAGCGCTAAATATTTAGTTCGTATGTCTAGATTAAAGTTAACTTTGGAAATAGAGTTAGGTTCTACTGGTGGAGAAGAGGATGGTATTGATAATAATTATTTAGATCAATCTACATTGTATACTCATCCAAAAGATGTTGCATATGCGTATGAAAAATTAAGTGTAATTAGCCCAAGGTTTATTATAGCAGCATCTTTTGGCAATGTGCATGGTGTATATAAATCAGGAAACATTAGATTAATGCCAGAAATTCTCGATCATTCACAAAAATATGTTACTCAAAAATTTGGCGTACCAGAAAAATTTTTAAATTTGGTTTTTCATGGTGGTTCTGGATCTACTTTGAAAGATATTAAGCGAGCGATTGGTTATGGTGTTGTGAAAATAAATATTGACACTGATATGCAATGGGCTTCCTGGGAAGGGGTTTTAAAATATTATGAAAAAAACAAATTATTTCTTCATAGTCAATTAGGTAATCCAAAAGGCATTGATTTACCGAACAAAAAATTTTATGATCCACGCATTTGGATTCGTGCTGCTCAATTATCAATGATCGAGCGTTTGGAATCAGTCTTTAAAGATTTAAATGCTATTAATGTTTTATAATAATGTATAGGGTATTTAAATTAATTTAGTTGTTAATAGACAATAATTTATTTTTTGTATTTTTGAAAAAATTTCTGATTTGATATGTAACTCCTAATTATGTTTCATCGGGTTAAGCTGTTAATTTAAAAACGACACTTTGTGATTATACATTATATAAATATAAAAGTAAATTATTTTAGTAATAATACTTTGGGATCCTCGCATATAATAAGGATATATAAAAGGAGTTTATATGAAAAAAAATGTATTTAAAGAGGCAGTGGGATGGGCAGCATTAAATTATATTCAACCTGAAAGTATTGTAGGTGTTGGTAGTGGTTCTACTGTTTCTTATTTTATTAAAGCTCTTTCTACTGCTAAAACTTTTATCAAAGGAGCGGTGTCTAGTTCTGATATTTCGTCAGTTAAATTGAAAAAATTAGGTATTACTTTATTTGACCTTAATGATATTGATACACTAGATGTTTATGTTGATAGTGCTGATGAAATTAATAAGAATATGCAAATGATTAAGGGTGGTGGTGGTGCTTTAACTAGAGAGAAAATAATTGCGGCTGCAGCATGTAGATTTATTTGTATTATAGATATTAGCAAGCGAGTAGATATTTTAGGTAATTTCCCATTACCAGTAGAGGTAATTCCAATGGGACGTTCTTTTGTATCACGTGAATTAAGACGTTTAGGTGGTTACCCAAAATATCGATGTGGTGTTATAACGGATAATGGAAACAATATATTGGATGTTTATAATTTGAAGATATTTGATGCTGTTATGTTAGAGGAAAAAATTAATAATATTCCTGGTGTAGTAACAGTTGGAGTGTTTGCGCGTCGGGTTGCAGATGTGGTGTTGATTGGTAGTGATAAAGGTGTGGAAATAATTGATTAGTTTTATTATTGTGAATGATAATGGAAATATTACATTATTATTGGATATTAAAATAGATTTTTTTATGTTTTGTTTTATTTCTATATAATTTTAGTGTTTAAATTTTAAAATATTATTAACAAGCATTTTGATTGATATTAGACATATGTTTTATTTGTATAATTCTTTAGTTTTATGAAGTTTATTAAAAATTTTATAATGATAGTCATCAATGTCATTGTACAACTATAGTATTTTATTTTTTATTATGCCAAATCCAGTGGTAGGATGGGGTGATTATTTCAGGTAATGCTATATCCCGTGGTGTTGTAGGTATATTTTTTTTGCTTAATTGGCAATCATACGCGAGTCCTATAGGAATGAAAGTATGATTTTTTTGCCAATTTTTTAAAATAATATCGTAAAAACCACCACCTGAACCAAGTCTATTACCATATTGGTCAAACGCTATTAATGGCACAAATAGAATATCTATTTTTTTTTTGTCAATTAAAGTGTTTTGATTCCATTGAGGTTCTTGAATATTAAATTGGTTTTTTATTAAGGGAGTGGTATGAGTATATTCAGAAAATATTAAATTTTTAGATTTATTTGAATTTTTTACTACGGGTAAAAAAATTTTTTTATTATTTTGCAGTAATTTATTGATTAATAAGTTGGTATTAATTTCATTGTTAAAAGACATAAATAATGCAATAGTTTTTGCTTGTTTTATAAAATAACTATTTATAATATATTTCGTTATTTTATGTGCAGCTATGTTTTTTTGTTGCGTTGTTTGTTTTCTTCGTATAGAACGAAAATGTTCTCTTAGAGCATTACGTTTTAAATATTTGTTCATATATTAATTTTGTTATTAAATATAATTAAGTGAATGTTTAAAAGAATTATATTGATTTGTTATGTGTAAAATGTTTAAGGAAATATTGCATATTTTAGGTAAAATTTTATATTATTAATTATCTGTAATTATTATATTTTAATATGATAATAATTTGAAATTTTTTATTTATGATATATAAGATATTAGCATGATATTGTTTTGTTTTGCCTATCTATAAAAATAGGTTGAGTTATTGTTATTACTTAAAATTAATATTAATACTTTCAGTGATTAAATGATGTTTAATAAGCAATTGTTCAATTGTTTCTTGAAGTAGACGAATGTGTTTTTCCATATTATTTGCATATGCTTTTATTTTATTTTTTTCTTCTTCTAGTTCATGACATATATTTAATGCAGTAATAAAGGCTAAATGTTCGGTATTAGTTATTTTACTACGTTCTTTAAGAATATTTAAACGATTATTAAGATTTGCAGCAGCTTTAGATAAAGCGTTTTGTTGGTTAGGAGGGCAATTAACTTTTAATGCACGACCGCAAAGATGAATTTCTATAGTTTCCAGAGACATTTTTAATTTTCCCTTTTGTTTTAATTATTTATAATTTTTTATAGATTGATAAATCAAATGTTGATTTTGATTAATAAGTGCATATTTGTCAATTTTATTAATGTTCGGATAATAATATTGTTTAAATATATCATGTATATACTAGTTTTTATAAAAATTATAAAGATTTTATATGATATAATATCTTAAAGTAATTTAATATTTTATTAAGAATGGAGTTTATTTATTTTTATTTTTAAATATTATGTGTGTATAGTTACATAAAATAAAATTATATATATTATGTAGCAATAAAATTTTAAGATATTTGAATAAAAATGTTTTGATAGATATTCTTAATATAGATTGCTAACATAAATGATTTTTATTTTTATAAATTATTATCTTAATTGTTATTTATACATTAATGTTATAATAAGTATGTGAAATTGGGTTTATAAATGTCAATTGTCATTAATGGTGGCGGTGTTGTTGGTGTTTTTTTAGCATTAATACTTTCGCGATTAACCAAAGGTAAAATGAGAATTAATTTAATTTCTGCTCATTTATTTGAGGATGCTAAACATCCTAGTTTTGATTCGCGTACTATAGCATTAACTTGGGGAACATATTCTGCATTAGATTCAATAGGGATATGGTCTTTTTTATCACCTTATGCTACTGTTATTAAAAAGATAGAGATTAGTAATTATTTAAATAACGGGAAAATTATTATTTCTGCTAGCGATTATAAATTATTATTTTTAGGTTATGTAATTGAATTACGTAAAATTAAACTTAGTTTATTGGATTTATTATGTTGTTCTTTAAATATAAAGTTGTATTGTCCTGCTATTTTAAAAAAAGTTGAACGTAAAGACAATGTCAATAAGGTTGTGTTGGATGATGGTTCAGAAATATGTTCTAAATTATTAGTAGTTGCTGATGGTTCTCATTCGTCTTTAGCTTTTAAATGTGGTATTCGCTGGGATAAATATAATTATCGACAAATTGCAGTAATTAGTAACATAATTACTACATTACCTCATAATTATAGTGCTTTTGAAAAATTTACTGAATACGGTTCACTAGCATTATTACCGATTGCTCATGGTCATAGCTCTCTTATCTGGTGCTGTCCAGAAAAATGGAAGGAAGAAATATCTTCTTGGAAAATACAACAATTTTGTAAAGTATTACAAGATATTTTAGGGATGCGTTTGGGACTTATAATGGATACGGGGCAACGTAATTATTATTCATTATGTTCATATATTGTCGAAAAACCTATCGCTCATAGATTGGTGTTAATAGGCAATGCTGCGCAAACTTTGCATCCTTTTGCAGGGCAAGGTTTAAATCTTAGTTTACGAGATGTTATGGCTTTAGCAAAGGTTTTGGCAGCAGCTAGTGTGCGTGGCGACGATATAGGGGATTATGTTGTATTAAATAAGTATTATCAAAATAGAATATTGGATAGAAAGATAACAGTGAATTATATAGATAAAATAGTACGTTTGTTTAGTGATAGACGTTGCCCATTAATTTTATTTAGAAATCTAGGTTTTTTTGTTGTGTCTCATAGTTCATTATTACATAATTTATTCAAACAATTTATTTTTTCTTGGATTGTTCGTTAGTTTAATGTTTGGTTTGATTGTAAGAATTATGTATGCAAGTACAAATATTTGATATTATTATAAGCGGCACAGATATAGTTGGTTTAACTTTAGCTTGTGCTCTTGCTAATAAATTTCGGGTAGCTATTTTATGTAATCGAAATTTTGAAAACAACAATGTTATACAATTGTCTAATGTTGGTGTTTCAATTATTAGTATTGCTAATAGTGAATTTTTAAAAATTTTACATGTTTGGAATAATAATATTATACGTGCATCAAATCCTTATTACGGTATAGAATGTTGGGAACAAAATAATTTTGGAAAAATTATTTTTGATGGTTCTCAATTAGAGAACAAGCATTTTGGATATATTATTGAAAAAAAAATTATTGAAGAAGCATTGTGGCATCGCATCAAGCAATTAACAAATATTAGTTTAATTCATTATAGATTTTTACAAAATATTGCTATAAGTAAAAATAAAGTATTGATTACTTTTGATAATGTTTATTCTTTGTCTGGTAGTTTATTTTTTGCTGCCGATGGTGTTCATTCTTTTTTGCGACGATTTTATAGTATTCCATTATTTTTTCATGATCATCAGAACTATATTTTGTGGGCTAATATTTATACAGAAAATATTCATGGAAATATTATTAGAACAGTTATTAATAAAGATGGATTACTGATTTTTTTGCCTTTAAATGATCCTCATATGTGTTGTATGTTGTGGTTATTGTCTTTTGATGTATTACAATCAAAATTATCCTTTTCTAAAGAACAATTTAATACTGAACTTATGTTAATTTTTGGTGTAATTTTAGGTAGGTGTATATTGTATGGTACAAGACAATATAGTGCATGTAATATTCAATGTGTAAAGGATTTTGTGCAATCTCGATTAGTTTTGTTAGGTGATGCCAGTTATACTATATATCCGTTATTATTTGGATATGAAATTAATTTATGTTTTATGGAAGCTAAAAGTTTACTTGAAGAAATAATAAGATTACAAAGACAAAAACAAGATATAGGTTATTTTTGTGATTCAGGATCTTACAATATTAAACGTAGGCAGGAAATTTTTCGATTATTTATTTTTATAAATATGATGCGTACATTTTTTTACGGTAGTTGTCGAGTAAAGAGGTTGATGAGATTATGTAGTTTTCAATTGATTAATAGATCGTCATGTATAAGATTACGATTGATTAGGAAGATTATGGGATTTGATAATTTTGTCTTTTAATAGATTGCGGTAATATTAAGAAGATAATTGTTGTATAATTTTATTAAAAGTTTAATTTAGTTAAATAGATAATAAAATAATCATATATGAATAATATAGGTTTATTATTTTAATTATTAAAATTGTTAGTTATGTTATATTGATTTAATTTTATAAAATATTAATCATATTCACGTCGTTTAATATATTTTTATGTTTATTTAATGACGTAAAAAAAATTTTTAATTTTGTTTTGTAAAACATGATTTTTGTGTGATGAATGTAAATAAATTATTTAATTTTATATTGTGTGTTGTAGTTCTTATTTTTTAATTTTGCATGCATGATGAATGGATTGTAATTTGATTATCTTTTTTTGAGTTATGTAATCTGAATATTGTGTTTTTTTTTAAAGAACTATTTAGTATAGCTTGAATCCATACAGTTCCTTGATTCAATGCACAAGCGGATAAAATTGTTCCAGCTATCGTCCAGTGATTGTTTGTATTTTTTTTGTATTCTAGTTTTTCTCCTGATAATGGTACACGACTTATTTTGCCAAATAATAAATATAGCTTACGTTTATGAATACCTTTGAATTGCATTCGAGTTATTATTTCTTGGCCGATATAACATCCCTTATTAAAACTTATGGCATTAAAATTCTGAATATTAGTTTCTTGTGGCAAAAATAACTCGCTAGTATTAGAATCGATTATTGGATATCCTGCCTCAATATCTAATATATTCCATTGATTATCATAACTAAAATTTATTTTATTTTTAAATTTTTTTGTTAGAGAGTCTTTTATTTTTTTATTTGTGAGTATCAGGAAACGTTCTTTAGGTAGATTAAAATGCAATATTGTGCTGTCTTTGTAGTAAATTATTTTTTTTTTTTCATTTGGTAATTTATCAAATAATAAATTTAGTGTGGATCTTGCTCCTTGTCCTGCAAAACCTAAAAATATGGTTTCATTATCTATTATTATATTAATTTTAGAAAAAATAGCATATTTTTTCATTAATGTTACTTGTTTATGGCAAATGCTTAATCGCTGAATACATCCTATACCTGTTTTTAGATAAAAAATATACATACTACTAATGAGTTTTCCTTTAGGATTGCAATATGCTGTAAGATTGTAAAAATTTTTAGTTAAATTATTTATATTGCATGTAAGTTGCCCTTGTAGATATTGAAGTATATCTGTACCAGTAAATTTTATTAATGACCATTCTTTTAAAAAGATAAGAGTTAAAGGTAAATTGTGAGATAGCGTTGATATCTGAGGCGTAAAGTATTTTTTTTCTAGTATCATGATTTTTATAGAGTTTTTAGTTCTTAATATTACATATTATACATATAATATTTTCTCATTAAGTAGAATATATTGCATCATATATTTATAATATATTTTTAAAATTTTATATAAATAATAAAACGGTATGAATGATAATATTGATAATTATTTATTGGTATTATATTAAGATATCAATATTAAGTTATGCAATTGTATTATATTCAGAAATTTGATGTAACTAGATTTATATTATTTTTAATTTTTATTAAAATATTATTTTCAAGAATATATAAATATATTTATTTTGTGTTAATATATTATAAAAACATAATATAATTTTTATGTAATATTTTGTGCAATGATTATTGTAATAAAATCATATTCTTATAAAATAATATTGGAGATCATGTAATTATTTATAGTAATTATGAAAATGATGGGTATTATATAATTATATATGCTATTCTTATTAAAATTAAGTATATTTTTTTATTTGTATATTTATAACGGGCTTTAAATGTTATTTAAAGGTTTTATTGTTTTTGTTAAATTATATTTTTAATATTTTTGTATTTTTATATAGTTTTGTACAGGAATAATTTTTTTTGATATATTTTATGTAATATTAGTAATCAACATAACATGTATATATTCAAAAACGGAAATAAAAAAATTATGTTAGAGTATAATGTAATAAAAAAAAATATTAGTGATGTTTTAAAAAGAATAAATATTATCAAAGAGCAGTTTAATTATTTATCTAAAAGTAAACGTCTTAAGCATATTATTGATATATTTCAGAATCCTTGTGTATGGAACAATTCTAAACAAATAAAATCTTTAGGTAAAGAACGTTCCTATCTAGAAAGTATTATAACAAAAATTGATGAAATTACACAGCATTTAGAGGATTTATCTAAATTGTCAGAATTATCTTTTATTGAAAAAGATGGAGATTTGTGTTGTGACATAGAAAAGGAATTATCTATTTTAGAAAATAAATTGTATAAATTAGAGATTCAAAGTATGTTTGTTCATGAATATGATCATGTTAATTGTTATGTAGATATTCAATCTGGTTCAGGAGGTGTAGAGGCACAAGATTGGGCCTATATGTTATTAAAAATGTATTTGCGTTGGATAGAAATGAAAAGTTTTAAAAGTGAAATTATTGAAGAATCTGTGGGGGAAATTACTGGTTTAAAATCAGTGACTATTAAAGTAAGTGGTAGTTATGCTTATGGTTGGTTACGTACCGAAACAGGGATACATCGGTTAGTGCGTAAAAGTCCTTTTGATTCTAGCGGTCGTCGACACACTTCTTTTTGTTCTGTGTATGTATACCCAGATATACATACTGATATTAGTATAAAATTAGACCCTTCTGATTTGCGCTTTGATGTTTATCGTTCTTCTGGTGCAGGAGGACAACATGTTAATAGAACAGAATCCGCGGTGCGAATAACTCATTTACCTACAAATATCGTTACACAATGTCAAAGTGATCGGTCTCAGCATAAAAATAAAGAGCAAGCGTTAAGACAATTGCGGGCTAAATTATATAAATTTGAATTACAAAAAAAAAATATGGAAAAAAAAATATTAGAAGATAACAAATCTACAATTGGATGGGGAAATCAAATACGATCTTATATTTTAGATGCTTCCAGAGTTAAGGATTTGCGTACTGCTATTGAAATATGTGATATTAAGGCCGTATTAAACGGTTATATAGATAAATTTGTTGAAGCAAGCATTAAGGCAGGTTTATAAAGGTAATATATGATGTGTAAAATATGTTTGAATAAAGATATGTTAGTTAGTGATTTAGATATAAATAATGAAGTATTTTTGCGTAGAAAGAAACTTTTATTATTACGTAAACAAGGTGTTGCATTTCCTAATGATTTTCGTCGTAATTTTGTTTCTAATCAATTGTTCGAACAATATGGCAAAAAAAGTAATCAAGAATTATTGAAATTAAATATTGAAGTTAATGTTGCTGGTCGTATGGTAAGTAGACGTATTATGGGCAAGGCATCATTTGTTACGTTACAGGATATGACTGGTTGTCTTCAGTTATATGTTGTGTACAATAAATTACCTGCAGGTTTATATAACAAGGAGTTTAAGAAGTGGGACTTAGGAGATATTTTAGGTGCTTGTGGATTTTTATTTAAAACTCGTACTGGAGAATTATCGGTTTTTTGTACAATGATTCGTTTATTAACTAAAGCAATTCGTCCTCTACCCAATAAATTTCATGGTTTAATAGATCAAGAGATTAGATATCGTCAAAGATATTTAGATTTAATTTCTAATGAAAAATCTAGAAAGATTTTTAAAATTCGTTCTTTGATTTTAGTAGAAATTAGAAAATTTATGTTAGAACATGATTTTATGGAAGTTGAAACTCCAATTATGCAGAATATTCCCGGGGGTGCTTCGGCACGTCCATTTATTACTAATCATAATGCTTTGAATATAAATTTATATTTACGTATATCGCCGGAGTTATATTTAAAAAGATTAGTAGTAGGTGGATTTGAAAAAGTATTTGAAATTAATCGTAATTTTCGTAATGAAGGATTATCTTCTTATCATAATCCTGAATTTACTATGATGGAAATTTATATGGCTTATGCTGATTATCGTGATTTGATTATATTGATTGAAAAGTTATTTTGTGTTGTTTCTCAACGTGTTTTGGGCACTAGTTGTGTAAAGTATGGTGATTGGATTTTTGATTTTGGTAAACCATTTATTAAAATGACCATGAAAGAAGCTATTCATTATTACAAGCCAGAAATGGAATTTCAAGATATAGATGATAGACTGGTTATTATTTCCATGGCCCGTTCACTTGGGATAAAAATTAATCCAACATGGGGAGTGGGACGTATTCAGACAGCAGTTTTTGAAGAATCAGTGGTTCGTCATCTTATTCAACCTACTTTTATTACTTCATATCCAGTAGAAGTTTCTCCTTTAGCTCGTCGTAATGATAATGATTGTTTATTGTCGGATCGTTTTGAATTTTTTTGTGGAGGTTATGAGATAGGTAATGGATTTTCAGAATTAAATGATGCTGAAGATCAAAAGTCACGTTTTATTAAACAAAGTAATAATGGTAAAAATAATGATGTTAATCATCGTTTAGAATATGATGAGGATTATATTGTTGCTTTAGAACATGGTTTACCCCCTACGGCTGGTGTTGGTATAGGCATTGATCGATTGGTAATGTTGTTTACAAATACTCATACTATTCGTGATGTTATTTTATTTCCAATTTTACGTAAGCAAAAATGAACTAATTATTAGAATATTAATTTTAATTAGCTTATATTAAGTATTTTTTTTGATAGATATTTTTGATTATGATAATGTAATATAATTAATTTTATTTTTTTAGTTATAAAATATTTATTTTAGTTATTATAATGATTGTTAAAAATATAGTAGAAAAGTTTTTATTTGAATTTATATTTAATGATTTATTGTTATTTAATACATATTGTATTTTTTGCTATTGCTTATATTATTAATAACTTAATTAACTTAATTTAAAAATATTTATTAATATTATTATTTATATTATTTCATACATTTTTTATATTTTAATTTTAATTGTATTTAATGTAATTGTAAAAAGTATTATGAAATATCATACAATATATTGATATTATGTTGATTCAGTTATTAAATGAATATTAGTTGGCGTTAAGTGTTGTTTAATAATCAAACAATATAGAATATATACAACAATAAATTATTAATTTTTATTTATATTATTATTATAAGTAAGATAATTAAAAATATAGATATTAGGATTATCAAATATTAAAAAACATTACTTATTAAGTATTGTAATTCATTGTAAGTATATAGTGTTTCTTTAGTTGATGAAATATTAATTAATTATATATTTTAATTTAAGAATTGATTTTGTTTTGTGAGATATTTTCGATGTTACATAATATTTATACTACACAAAGTGCTTTAAATGCTTCAAATTTAAAGGTCATATATCAAAAATATAATGGGCCTGTTTGGGTTTATGAGGCAGAAATAATTATTAATCGTATTAAACAATTACAACAATTTGATGTAATACGTTTTGCTCAGAAAGCTTGTTCTAATATTCATATTCTGCGTTTAATGAAATATAATGGTGTTAAGGTAGATGCAGTTTCGTTAGGTGAAATTGAGCGTGCATTATTAGCTGGTTTTCAATCACAAGATGATGATGAAATAGTTTTTACTGCGGATATATTAGAATTATTAACTTTATCTAAAATTGTAGAATTTAAAATTCCTGTTAACGCTGGATCTATTGATATGTTAAATCAACTTGGGAAATGTTCTCCAGGACATAGAGTATGGTTACGTATTAATCCTGGTTTTGGTCATGGTCATCATCAAAAAACTAGTACTGGGGGGGTGAATAGTAAACATGGTATTTGGTATAAAGATTTATCTAGAGCTATTGAATGTGTTAGACGTTATGATCTTCATTTAGTAGGATTACACATGCATATTGGTTCTGGCGTGAATTATGAACACTTATCTAAAGTATGTGATGCTATGGTGGAACAAGCATTGACTTGCGGAGAAGATTTTACAGCCATTTCTGCAGGTGGAGGTATTTCTGTACCTTATGATATTATAGATCAAAGTGTAAATATTAAACATTATTTTAGTTTGTGGGATGCGGCGAGGCAACAAATTAGTCAATATTTGGAACATCCTATTGCATTAGAAATAGAACCTGGAAGATTTATCATGGCAGAGTCTGGAGTTTTAATATCTCAAGTAAGAGCTGTTAAAAGTATTGGTCGTCGTTATTTTGTTTTGGTAGATGTAGGTTTTAATGATTTTGTACGTCCAGTTTTGTATGGCAGTTATCATCGCATTTCATTATTACCAGCAGATGATCGTGATATTTTTGCAGGACCATTTTATGATACTGTAATAGGTGGTCCAATATGTGAATCTGGTGATGTTTTTACTCAAGATTCTGAAGGTAAAATTTTACCACGTAAATTACCAGAAGTTAAAGTAGGTGATTATTTGATTTTTCATGATACAGGTGCTTATGGCTCTTCAATGTCTTCTAATTACAATAGTCGTCCGTTGTTACCAGAAGTATTATTTGAAGGCGGTAAAGTACGTGAAATACGTAGAAGGCAATTAATGCAAGAGTTATTTGTTTTAGAGGAATAGGAATAAAGTTAATTAATTAAGTAATTAAAATAATTATTTTGTTTTATGTTTTTTTGTAATAAATGTATGATATCTTTATATATCATGAGTTAGGGAGGAAGACATTGTTTTTTTTCTGTTATTTTAATCTTATTGTGAGAATAGAATGTATTGTATATAAAAATTACGGTGCTGGTATAGTGAATCGAGTATGAATTTGTTCTAATGCAGAAAGAATATTTTGGCTTAAATTTAGCGTAAGACTATTTAAATTAGATTGTAATTGTTTTATCGAGGTTACTCCTAATAAAATTGATGCAACGAAAGGTTGTTGTCTCACAAAAGCAAGAGCCATTTGTGCAGGGTCTAAATTATTTAATTCAGCTAATGCTACATATTCAGTAATAGCTTGTTGAGCTTGTAATGAATTATATCTAGTGAAATATTTTTTATATAATGTATTTCGAGCATTATTTGGGAAAGTGTTATTTAAATATTTTCCTGTTAGTGTACCAAATGCTAAGCTAGAATACGCTACTAATTCTAATTTTTCAAATTGACTGATTTCAGCGAGTCCTATTTCAAAGCTACGATTTAATAAACTATAAGGATTTTGTATTGTTATAATACGTGGTAAATTATATTTTTCTGCTAATTGTAGATATGAAAGAGCACCCCATGGGGTTTCATTAGATATTCCTATGTAACGAATTTTGCCATTTTTAATTTCTTTATTTAACGCCTCTAGTGTATCTAACAAGGTAACTGGCAGTTGTTCATTAACATATTGATAGTTTAATTTTCCAAAACAATTTGTGGTACGTTGCGGCCAATGTATTTGATATAAATCTATGTAATCTGTTTTTAGTCTTTGCAAACTGTTTTCTAATGCTAAATGAATATTTTTATAGTCAAGAATTTGATTATGTCGAATAGCTGTGTTTATTTTTTTTGCTGGACCAGATACTTTGCTAGCTATTACAAGTTTATCGCGTTGAATGTTATGTTTTTTTAACCAGTTGCCGATATATTTTTCTGATAAGCCTTGGGTTTCAGGACGAGAAGGAACGGGATACATTTCTGCTGTATCAATAAAATTTATGCCAGCATTAATCGCGAAATTTAATTGACAATGAGCATCTTTTTCTTTAATTTGTTCGCCAAAAGTCATACTGCCTAGGCCAAAAATGCTTACTTTTAGGAAACTATGTGGTATCTGATGATAATACATTAAACGGAAAACTTAAAATAATTAATCTATATGTTAAAGAATATTATTTTTTAATTTAAATAAATGAATGACTTTATCAAATTAATTTACTCAAGTAAAGTGTTTATTGAATAATAATTAATTTATTTTAAAACATGTGTTTATTTTTTATTATTTTATTAGAACAGTATGTATTTATTTTAAAACACTAAATTTTGGTTATAGTATGATGTTAATATCATAAGTATTTATTTTTATTTATGTTGTGATTTCTAATAAACTTTATTTTTTAAGTTATTATAGTTAATTTGTTTTTTTGAGAAAGTTTTTATTATTTTTGTTTATTTTTTTATTTAACGGTATAATAGATATTATTTTCGTTGTATTATAATTTTTAATATTTGTGTTGTAAGGTATAATCTTAATATTTTTATTATGATTAAGATATCAAGTTAATTGATTAGATTATGTTATCGTTTTTGTTATATTGTGAATGTTGTTATGGTTATACTTAAGTTGCTGGTAAATAAAAATTTTTGTAATTATATTTTGTATTAATATAGTTTAATATGATTAATTTAAAGTAATAATGTTATTATATATAATTTAGAAATATCATTTTTTATATTTAGATATTTAATGATTAGTTGCGTAGTGTGGTTGTTTTTGTACATGTTATTATTAATTTAAAATAATTTAGTATAGGTATAGTATTTTACAGTTATAACATGATAACAGAAGATATTTTATTTAAATAATTGAGGTAGTAGTCTAGTGATTGATGAAAATGGCTACCGCCAGAATGTTGGTATTGTTATTTGTAATTTTCATAGGCAGGTATTATGGGCTCGAAGGTATGGAGAATTTTCTTGGCAGTTTCCTCAAGGTGGTATTAAGTATGGAGAAACTGCTGAAGAAGCAATGTACAGAGAGTTATTTGAAGAAGTTGGTTTAAATCGTAATGATGTACGTATGTTGTCTTCGATTCGTTATTGGTTGAGTTATAAATTACCTAAGCGTTTAATACGACGTAATGTTAGTCCTATGTGTATTGGACAAAAACAAAAGTGGTTTTTATTGCAACTTATTTGTCAAGATGCATTAATTAATTTGAATAAGGGTGGAAGTTGTGAATTTGATGATTGGCGTTGGGTAAGTTTTTGGTATCCGGTTAATCAAATTGTTATTTTTAAACGACATGTTTACCGGAAAGTTTTAAAGGAATTTTCAAATGTTATAATTCAATACAGTGATGATTGATTGTAAATATATGCACGGTGGTTTTTGTTTAAGTATTTTATTTTATTTATATTTTTTGTTAGTAATGTAGTTGTTTTGTTTTATTCTATTTTGTAAATATCATAATTGGTATGACATGATTAAATATTATTTTTTTATTAACATAATATGATCTTAAAGTGTTCGTTTTGTGTATATATCTGATTAATTATATATGTTTATTTAATTAGTTGAGTATTTTGTTTGGATTATAAGTTGGATATTTTGCGATGTTAATAAATTATTTAGTATTTCCTAAAATCAATCCAGTAATTTTTACTATAGGTCCAATTTCATTTTATTGGTATGGATTTATGTATTTTATTAGTTTTTTATTTGTTATGTGTTTTTTACGTTATCGTATTAAATCAGTTAATAGTAATTGGACTAAAAGGGAAATTGAACATTTATTATTTATGAGTTTTTGGGGTGTTGTATTAGGTGGTCGTATTGGTTATATTTTATTTTATGCTTATAATTTTTATTTTGAAAATATATTTTTTTTGTTTAAGATTTGGGAAGGTGGTATGTCTTTTCATGGTGGTTTAATAGGGGTAATAGTTGTATTAATTTGGTTTTCATATTCTACTAAACGTAATTTTTTTCAGGTATCAGATTTTGTCATTCCAGCCATTCCTTTTGGTTTAGGTGCTGGTAGATTAGGTAATTTTATTAATGGTGAATTATGGGGACGTGTAACTATTAATACTCCTTGGGCTATGTTATTTCCTAATGCCAGAGATCAAGATATTTTATTAGCATCATCTGATTCTAATTTATCTTCTCTGTTTAATTATTATGGGATGTTGCCCAGACATCCATCTCAATTATATGAAATGTTCTTGGAAGGAGTGTTTTTGTTTATCATGTTTAATTTTTTAATAAAGAAGTCGCTTCCAGTAGGAACTATTTCTGGTTTATTTTTATTTTTTTATGGAGTTATTCGTGTTATTGTGGAATTTTTTCGTCAACCGGATTTTCATTTAGGTTTATTTCAAGGATTAATTAGTATGGGGCAAATTTTGTCTTTTCCTATGATTGTTATTGGGATTGCAATAATTGTTTTATCTTATTATCGATATTTGTAATTGTTACATATTTATTTGATAGTAAGTGTTTTTTTATTAATGCATAATTGTTTTTATGAGTAATTATTTATTTATTTTTAATGTAATTAAAATTTTTAATTTTTTGTGTTATGAATAATAATTTTTGTTAAAATTACATGATAGTTAAAATATATTATTTATTTTATTGTAGAAAAATTAATTAATAAAATTTTATATGTTGTTATTTTATTTTAAGTAATTTGTGAGTTAGTTATTGTTGATTAATATGGATAAATGTATTTTAATTTTATATTAAAATTTTTATTTAAAACAATAGAGTTTTACATAATAATAACAAAATATCATGTCAATTTATATCAACATTTTGTTGATTAATTATATATTGCTGTAATTATATTTGAAATATAAAATTAATATGTTGATTGTTTATCATTCTAATAAGTTAGAATCTCTTAAAAATTCATTAGCTGAAATTATTAGAGATAAATCTTTACGTGATCCATTTCAATCAGAAGTAATATTGATTCAGAATAATTATATTTCTCAATGGTTGCAAATAGAGTTAGCATATGAATTAGGTATTGTTTGTAATATTAATTTTTTTGATTTAGATGATTATTTCTGGAAGATTTGTATAGATACATTAGAAAATGTTTCTTGTATAAATTATTTTTCTAAACCAATAATGATTTGGAAATTGATGCAAATTATTTCTGATGTTTCTGAACAAACAGATTGTGAAATTATCAAACATTATTTACTTGATGATCAAGATCAACGGAAACGTTTTCAGTTATCTGTGCATATTGCAGATTTATTTATAAAATATTTGCTATATAGACCTGATTGGCTAGAGGCGTGGCAATATAATAAAGAAATAAAAGCTTTAGGTAAAGCGCAATTATGGCAGGCAAAATTATGGCGTGAGCTTATAATACATACTAAGTTAAATCGTCATTCGTTAATAAATTATGGTAGTTTATATAAAAAATTTATTAGTATTTTAAGCAACAATCATCAAGTGATTTTTTCAGATTTTTCACAGAGAATATTTATTTTTAGTGTTTCAGGATTAGTGCCCGTTTATTATAAAATTTTACAGGCATTAAGTTATCATATTGATATTTATTTATTTTTTATTAATCCAAATTTGCATTATTTAGATGTTTTTTTTGATTATGAGAGTACTTTAAATTTAGTTAAATATAATTTTTGTAATTATCAAGATACAAAATCTCAATTTTTTTTATGCAATAAGAATAGACAACAAAAATTATTATTTAATGATAATTATTATAATAATTGCTGTTGTTTAGAAAGTCCTTTATTATTCGCATGGGGTGAATCGGTTAGACATGATTTGTTTTTTTTATCTCGATTAAAGAATGTTCGAAAAGTACATGCTTTTGTTGATTGTGTAAAAGGTTCTCTTTTGAATATATTACAACAAGATATATTAAATTTTGAAAATCATATTAATATGTTTAATATTAAACATTATGATGATTTTTGTATCACACAACAGAAT